>JBDKTH010000200.1:0-2697 GCA_039680305.1 Thermoguttaceae bacterium
GACCAGGATGATCGGGCTGTCGCGGGCTTTCTGCGATTCTTCGGTCGGCTTGCGGTTGTCTGTTGTCGACGACTTCTCTGCCTCGTGCATGAGCCCTTCCCTGGAGAGCTTCTGCATGTCGCTGATGACGAAGATTTCCTTGTTCGGGGCGTCCGACTTGACGAGCAGCTTTTGGGCCTCGGCCACCTTGGCGGCCAGGTCGGCCTTCTGGGAGGTGACGTTGGCCTGGTTGAGCATCAGGACGGCTTTTTCGTGGCTCCGGGCGAGCTTGCCCATGTCGGCGAGCACCGGACCGCCGGTGAGCCAGAGGGCTACCCGATCGCCGTCGCCGAGCCGGTCGAGGATCTGCATGGCGGCCGCGCGGGCTGTGTCGAAGCGGAGCCGGTCCTGGTCGATGGTGCCCATGCTGGCCGAATTGTCGAGGATGATCGCGACGGCCGTGTTCCGCCCGCCCAACAGCGAGTTGAGGTTGGTCAAGGCCGGCTTGGCCAGGCCAAAGGCGACGAGCATCAGCAGGGCCGCGCGCAGGATCATCAGCAGGACGTCGTGGATCCGCCGGCGACGCCGCGTCTTCTCCACGCTGAGTTTCAAGAACCGCAGCGTGCTAAACGGCAGATCCTTCGCCGTCTGGCGACTGATCATGTGCAGGACGACCGGGATCACCGCGGCCAGGGCTGCGATCAAGAATAGCGGGACGCCAAAGGTCATAGCCGGTTACGCTTGGCAATATATCGGGAGAGCATAAAGTCGTAGGGGACCGTGGTGTCGGTCATCACGTAGTCGATGTTGCTTTCGCGGCAGTTGCGGCGGTAGGTCTCGATGAACTGGTCGATCTGCTCCTTGTAGGCGTCGCGCACGTAGGCCGGGTCGATCTGGAGCCGCTCGTTGGTCTCCAGGTCGTGGAACGAGATCACGTCGCGGAAGGGGAAGTCGATCTCCGCCTTGTCGAACACCTGGAAGACGATCACCTCGTGCTTCCGGTGGCGGAAGTGGTGCAACGCCCGCATCACGTCGTCGGGATCGTCGTAAAGGTCGCTGATCAGGACGATCAGGCAGCGTTTCTTAAAACGGTTGGCCAGCTTGTGGAGCACTTCGGCGATGCCCGTCTCCTGGCGGGGCTTGATCCCTTCGAGCTGCCGCATCATCTCGTTGAAGTGCCGCGGCGAGCTGCGCGCGGGCATGTCGAGGCGGATCTCCGTATCGAAGGTCGTCAGGCCGACCGAATCCTGCTGGCGGGTCATCAGGTAGGCAAGGATCGCGGAGAGATAGGCCCCGTAGTCAAACTTGGTGATCTTCGACGCATGGTGGTAGGCCATCGACCCGCTGGTGTCCAGCAGGATCTGGACCCGCATGTTCGTCTCTTCCTCATACTGCTTGATGTAGAGCCGCTCCGTGCGGGCGAGCATCTTGTAGTCGAGGTGGCGGGGATCGTCGCCGGCCGTGTATTCGCGATGCTCGGCAAACTCCACGCTGAAGCCCTTGTAGGGACTGGCGTGCATGCCGCTGATCGACCCCTCGACCACGCCGCGGGCCACCAGCGACAGGTTCTTGACGCGAGCCAGGGCCTCGGGCTCGAGGTAGCGGTATCCGGTCTGGGGACTCATCGCAGTTGGAACCTCTTGCGCAGGATCCACTCGGTCGTAAGCACGACGACAAAGATCAGCCAGAACAACGGCGGCGAAAACAGGGCTCGTTCCGTGAAGAGCCGCTTCTTGCGCGCCGTCCGGTCGAGTTGATCGGCCAGGTGGCTGGCCGTGGTGACGTGGACATAACGCCCGCCGGTGAGCGTGGCGATCTGGGTGAGCAGTCTTTCGTTCAGGTCGAGCTTTTCGTATTCCAGGTTCGGCCGGCCGACCTCGAACGTGAGCTTCTCGCTTTCCAGGGTCAGGTCGCCCAGCTTGGCCTGAATGACGACCTCGTAGGGACCGGCCGCGCTCGGCTCGAAGCGGGCGGCGTAGTGTCCCCCAGGGCCGGGCACTGCGCTCAGGTCGGCCTTGTCGGGACGCCCGACGGGACCGCGGATCTTGGCCTCCACGCGGGCTTCGCTGGTGCCTTCGCCCTGGGCGTCGCGCACGACGGCCGTCAACTGCACCGGCTCCTCGGGATCGTAATGGACGCGGTTCGTGTTGGCCACAATGCTCGCCCTGGCCTCCACCGCCTTGGAACGGCCGGCCAGGAAGCGGACCATCTGGCCCCAGAACTGGAGGAAAGGCGACTCCTGGTCCTGGGCCCGGGGACCTTGCTGCCACTTGCGCGTCGTGTCGCCGGTGAAGACCACGGCGAGCCCTTTGTCCACCGGCTGCGCGGCGAGGACCGGCATCTTGTTGACATCCGTCGGACAGAAGGCCAGGACTGTCGCCCCCGGCTTGGCCCCTTCCACACGCGTGCAGCCGTCCAAGGGCGGCAGGCCGGCCATCTTCGCCTCTCCGGTCGGGGTGGGGAAGAAGCTGGCGATGTTGGCGAAGATCGGGTGGCGAACGCCCTCGGGCGTGAGCATCGGCAGGAACGAATCGGGGACCTGGCCCACCTCGCGGCCGCCCAACGCGACCGGCAGGATTTCGCCGATCGGCAAGCCGGCGTAACCGCCCGGCCCGAGACTGTGATACCCGCCGAGCATCAGGAGGCCCGCGCCGCCGCGCACCCGCTCGACGATCAACTGCTGCTGCTCGGGCCTGAGGTAGGTGCTGTCCAGGTCGC
>JBDKTH010000943.1:0-9022 GCA_039680305.1 Thermoguttaceae bacterium
GAACGGATGCTCGGCCTGCTGCGTTTGGACGGCTACGAAATGGTCCCCCATCCTGAAGGGGTCGACTTCGTGGTCATCAACACCTGCGGCTTTTTGCAGAGTGCCCGACAAGAATCGCTCGACACGATTCGGGAGATGATCCGGCTAAAAAAGCAGGGGCCCATCGGCGGCGTACTGGTCACCGGCTGCCTGGCCCAACGCGATCAGGAGTCGCTGCTGGAGCAATGCCCGGAGATCGATCAGCTCTTGGGCCTCTTTGCCCGGGATGAAGTCACCAAGGCAGCCGACCGGCTCGTCGGCGATCTGGCCGAACAGCGCACGATCTTCCGGCCGGCTTCGACGCAGGCGCTTGCGAACGATCGCGACCGGCTCCGCGTCACGCCGCGTCACATGGCCTATCTCAAAATCTCCGAGGGCTGCGACCGGCTCTGCACGTTTTGCACGATCCCCTCGATCCGCGGCAAGCATGTGACCAAGCCGCTCGAAACGGTCGTGGCCGAAGCCGAGCAGTTGGCCGCCGATGGCGTGCGCGAACTGGTCCTGGTGGCCCAGGATCTGACCAGCTACGGATTAGACCTCTACGACCGGCCGGCCCTGGCCGAGTTATTGGTCCGCTTGCAGCAGGTCGCCGGCGTCGAGTGGATCCGCCTGATGTATTCGTACCCTCAGTATTTCACCGACGAGCTTTTCGACGTGCTGGCCAGCGTCGTCAAGGTGCTTCCCTACCTCGACCTCCCCTTGCAGCACATCAACGACCGCATGCTGCGGCGCATGAACCGCCGCGTGGGTCGGGCGGAGACCGAAAAGCTCTTGGACCGGCTGCGGACCAAGATCCCCAGCCTGGTGCTCCGCACGACGATGATCGCCGGGTTCCCGGGCGAGACCGAGGAGCAGTTCGAAGAACTGGTCGAATTTGTACGCCAGCGACGTTTCGAACGCCTGGGGGCCTTCGACTACTCCCGTGAACCGGGGACGCCCTCGGATCGTCTTGACGGGCATCTGCCCGACGAGGTCCGCCAGGGCCGTCGCGACCAACTGCTGGCCGTGCAGCAGGAGATCGCCTTTGCCTGGAACCAGTCGCAAGTCGGTCGCCAGCTTGAAGTTCTGATCGACCGTGATATTCCGGGTGAAAGCAACGCCTTCATTGGCAGGAGCTATGCCGACGCGCCGGAGATCGACGGGGCGGTCTATGTCACTGGCGAGGGGCTCGTCCCGGGCCAGATAGTCCCCTGTGAAATCGTTGCGTTCCAGGGTTATGATTTAGTAGGAGTGGCCGTCGGTCAGCCGCATTGAGAAGAGTTGTCTCTGACGGGTTCTGACGACCAAGACTGGTAATCAAGTAGGGCGGCGCCGAGCTTGCGAGGCCCGCCAGATCCGTGGCAGTCGAGTGGCGGGCCTCGCAAGCTCGGCACCGCCCTACTTCTCTGTTCGGGCGTTTCGGCAGTAGTGAAATCAGAGAAGAGATAACCAACCAAGGGTTGCTATGAGCGCGATCGAGGGAAAACCGGTTCCGGGAGCCGTCTTCAACCTTCCCAACCAGCTGACCAGTCTGCGACTGCTCCTGTCCGTGGTGATGTTTTTCCTGATCCCTTGGGAATTCTACTGGACGTGCCTGGTCCTGTTCGTCGTGGCCGCGGGCACCGACTGGCTCGACGGCTACTACGCCCGCAAGTACGGCCAGGTGACCACGTTGGGCCGGATCCTCGACCCGTTCGCCGATAAAGTGATCATCTGCGGCACGTTCATCTTCCTGGCCGCGATTCCCCGGATGCTGGAAACCCCCTGGGGCATCCGCCCCTGGATGGTGGTCGTCATCGTGGGCCGGGAGCTGCTGGTCACGGCGTTGCGGAGCTTCTTGGAGCAGCGCGGGGCCGACTTCTCTGCCAAGATGTCGGGCAAGCTGAAGATGCTCCTGCAGTGCATTGCCGCCGGCGCCGCATTGGTCTACCTTTCGTTCGGCAACCTGCCGATCGGCCAGCCGGGCTGGGTCTGGTGGACCATGGTCCTCTCAACCTGGGCGGCCGTGCTGTTGACCGTCTACTCGGGCTTGATCTACGTCGTCGCGGCAGTTCGCCTGTTGCGGAAGATGCAGCACATCCCATGAACAACGTTCCCCAAGAAGTCGGCAACCCGCTGGTCACCCTGGGGGTGCTGTTGATCTTCGCGGCGTGCGTGGCGATCTGGGCGCAAATCGTCTACCGCCTCATCCGTGGACTGCCGATCCTGCCTTACACGCCCCGCCGCGTGGTGCCGTGGAAGTTGATCGACGTCGTCGGCGTCCTGTTGGGCTACATGCTGCTGTTCTTCTGGTTCACGTTTCTGGTCCAGTTCGGATTCGGGGTGCGTTTTCGCGAGGCCCCGGCCGACCATCGCGGGGCGGCTGTCGTGGAAAAACCCGCCGCGGACCAGCCGCAGGCCGACGAGCCAAAGCCAGACCTGGCCCATCCGCTGATCGTGCTGCTGCGCAGCCGTCCCAATCCGGTGATTCTGCTGTTCTGCGTACTGGTCGCGGCCGTGGTGGCGCCGGTGGCCGAGGAGATCATGTTCCGCCTGCTGCTGCAGGGTTGGCTGGAGGCGTTCGAACGACGGCACCGCCGGCGCTGGGCCGTCTGGCGTCGGCTCGCGCGGGGGATCGTGCCGGTCGTGCTCGTTTCCGCGCTGTTTGCCGCGGCGCATTTCCGCGAGCAGGGACGTGAGCCCGATCCCGACGCGCTCCTCTACCTGTTCGCGATCGACGCGGCCGCGAAGCTTCTCGCGATTGGCATTGGCCTCGGGCTGATCTATCGCTTCCGCGGCGCGACCCTGGCCGACCTGGGCCTGGTGCCCGCGACATTCTGGAGCGACGTGCGTCTGGGGCTTCTGGCCTACCTGGCCTGCGCCCCGGTGGTCTTGACCATTCAGGCTTTGGCGATCAAGTACCTCCCCAAATCGCTGGCCCCCGATCCGATCGCGCTGTTCGTCTTCGCTTCGGTCCTGGGCACGCTCTACTATCGCACCCATCGGATCGTCCCATCGATCGTCACCCACATGGCGTTAAACACCATGAGCCTCGCCGCCGCGTGGACGCTTGCGTAAATGCTGAATGATGAATGATGAATTCAGAGCCGGGCCGTGTCGGCCCGGTTTCCGGGGCGGCACGCCCCGGCTCTGACGGCGGGATATCCATCGGACTCGGGCTGTACGAGAAGGAGATCGTCATGAGGTCTGTCGTCGCGGTCGCAGTTCTCTTGGTGACGTGCCATCTCGCCAGCGTCACTCACGGCGAGCAAACGTCGGCTGAACGGGCGAGCCGCGCAACGGGCCCCTCGGAGCCGAAGATCGACACGGCCCCCCAGGTGCGAATCCCCCTGCAAATCATCGAAATCCCGCGGGCGCAGCTCCCATGTCTGGGGTTCGCCCTTCCCGGGCCGGGGGAGTGGTGGAAAGCGGTGGCCGTCGTCAAACCAGACGTGCGACAACGGCTGGAGACACTGATCACCGACGGCAAAGCCCGAGCCCTTTCCGATCCCACCGTCCTAACCCTCGCCGACCGCGAAGCCACCTACATCGCTGGCGGGGGCTTTTCGGCGGTTTGCGTGAAGGGCGAGGAAATCGATGTTCCCGACTTCGCGTCGGCCGGCCTCACGATCCGCTTCCTCCCGACACTCAAGGAGAACAAGGTCATCCGGCTGACGGTCACCACCGAGTTGAGCCAATTCGAACCGTTGCCCGGCCCTCCGGGGACAATGCTCAGGGACAGCCGCCAAATCAAAGCGATCTTCGACCTCGAGCCCGGCCAGACCCTGTTCATCGGCAGCCTGTTGCCGCATCCCGTCCCGCGGCCCGTGGTCGGAAAGCCCGCGAAGGACCGCACCGAGGAGTGCGATCTGGCGATCCTGGTCTCGGCCAAGTTGGTCGCGCCGGCAAAGAAATGACGACTGCAAGGATGACTGAGGAATGTGGCACGCCCCTCCGAGCCGGGGCGTGCCGCCCCGGTTTCCGGGCCGACACGGCCCGGCTCTGAATTCCATTCATCATTCATCATTCTGCATTCTGCATTTCCCCCAGCCCCCTCCTTTCCTCCCATCCGCCGCCCATTTATAATCCGAGTCTTGATCTGAGAGGCTCTTTTTTCCAAGGAGATTCGTATGGCGATCGGTTTTGGCATTGTCGGCTGCGGCATGATTGCGAACTTTCACGCCCGGGCGATCAACGACGTGCGGGGCGCGAAGCTCGTGGCCTGCTACGACTCGTTCACCTCGGCGGCCGACCGGCTGGCCGAGTCGACCGGCGCCAAGCCGTACCACGACCTGGATGCGATGCTGGCCGACCCGGCGGTCCAGGTAGTGACGATCGCCACTCCGAGCGGGGCCCACATGGAGCCGGTACTCAAGGCGGCCAAGGCGGGCAAGCATGTGATCGTCGAAAAACCCCTGGAAATCACCCTCGACCGTTGCGACAAGATGATCGCCGCTTGCAACAAGGCGGGCGTCGTCCTCTCGACCGTCTTCCCCTCGCGGTTCCACGACTCCAGCGTGGAGATCAAGCGGGCGATCGAGCAGGGCCGGTTTGGCCAGTTGGTCGTCGGCGACACCTACGTCAAGTGGTTCCGCCCCCAGTCGTATTACGATAGCGGCGCGTGGCGCGGCACCTGGGAACTGGACGGCGGCGGGGCCTTGATGAACCAGGCGATCCACAGCGTCGACCTGCTCACCTGGCTGATGGGACCAGTCGTCGAGGTCCAGGCCCAGACCGGCCTGGTGGCCCACGAGCGGATCGCCGTCGAGGACATTGCCATGGCGATGGTCAAGTTCGCCAACGGCGCGATGGGCGTGATCGAGGCCAGCACGGCCATCTATCCCGGCTACCTGAAACGCCTGGAGATCCACGGCTCCACCGGCTCGGCCATGATGGAAGAAGAAGACATCGTGAAGTGGGACTTCGCCAAGAAGGCGGCCCGCGACAAGGCGGTCGCCGAAAAGATGGCCTCGCGCAAAAGCGGCGGCGGCGGGGCGGCCGATCCCAAGGCCATTGGCCACCACGGCCATGCCAAGCAGTTCGCCGACGTGGTCAAGGCGATCCAAAAAGGCACCAAGCCGGCCATCGACGGCTGCGAAGGCCGCCGGTCAGTGGAGATCATCCTGGCGATCTACAAGTCGGCCGAGACCGGCCGGCCGGTCCAACTGCCGCTCAAGAGCGACCCGACGCTGAAGGCCCGCAAAGTCGGCATGAAGTGAAATGCAGAAGTCAGAATGCAGAATGACGAACAATGAAGCTGGGGGCCGTGTGGAAGTTAGGCCGACACGGTCCGGCTCTGAGGTCTATCTATTCTGCATTCTGCATTCATCATTCTGCATTCTCTTGAAATTGGGCCAGTGGATCGGTTAGGCTTGTTCCTGGTAGCTCAACGCTCGCCACTCTGATCCTTGACAATTTGGTTGTTTCTTTCATTGCGCCGTGCCTCGGCCGACATTCCCCGACGTACTGGCTTCGGGCCTTTGCGCTGGGTGAGTGGTCGCCACAGCCAAGGGAAGCCAGCGGCACGACGGAGCGCGCCGGCAGCTTTTCCTGCGTGGGACACTCTGGGAAGGACGCGACGACATACGCACCCCCATGAAGTCCCATTGACGGATGCGGCTGCCACCATGCAGATGGGGAAAGAAGGGAATTATGCAACACACCCCCTCTTTCTGACTAGGACAGTTACGACTTGGCGCATTCCCATAAGTCGTTAAGAAGCTTTGAGTTGCCGATTCATGCTGCGACGGAAAATTCGCAACAGACCACGTGGGGCTTTCCACAATTCTCTCCCTCAAGGGAGTGGATAATTTTGTGGGAAAATGGTTGACCACGTGGGATTCTCCGTCTGACATCCCGCACCTCGGATCGGCGATTCACAAGGGCGTCGAACGGCACGTCCGCCGGCTGGACAACCGATCTTGGCCTACTGGGCGGTTCCTGGGAGAATGCCCGCCGATTATCCCCGCCCCGTTATCATGGAGGAGCCGTCTCGTGCCGTGGGCAAGGATCGGTCACTATCTGGCCTATCTCGTCGTTCGCATCCTGATCTGCGTGATTCAGGCGATCTCGCTGGAGACCGGCTGGCAATGGGCGCGGAGCCTGGCGTGGCTGATGAGCGACGTGATCCCGTTGCGTCGGAAGGTCGTCGACGAGAACCTCGCCCACGCCTTTCCCGAGCTTTCCGCGGCCCAACGTGCGACCCTCCGCCGGCAGATGTGGGAGCACCTGTTTCTCCTCGTGCTGGAAGTGGCCCACGCACCACGCAAGATCCACGACACCAGTTGGCGGCACTTCATCCGGCTGAAGAACGTGGCGCCGATGGTCCAACTGCTGATGACCAATCGGCCGAAGCTGCTGGTCACGGCCCATTTCGGCAACTTCGAGGTGGGCGGGTTCGCCCTGGGCATCCTCGGCTATCCCACCTACACCGTCGCCCGGACCCTCGATAACCCCTATCTGGATCGCTTTGTGAACAGCTTTCGCGGGGCGAGCGGGCAATACATCATTCCCAAGAAGGGCGGCTTCGACCAGATGCTCAAGGTGCTCGACGGTGGGGGCGTGATCACGCTCCTGGCCGATCAGTATGCCGGCGAAAAGGCCTGCTGGGTCGAGTTCTTCGGGCGTCCAGCGTCGGCCCACAAGGCAATCTCCCTGCTCTCGCTGGAGAACGATGCCCCGATGGTCATCGCCTACTCGCGTCGGTTGCAGCGGCCGCTCCAGTTCGAGTTGGCAATCACCGCGATCTCCGATCCGCGTCAGGCCCGCGACGAGGTGAGCAGCATTCGCGAACTGACCCAGTGGTACACCAACCGCCTGGAAGAGTTTATCCGCCTGAACCCCGACCAGTACTGGTGGGTCCATCGCCGCTGGAAAGACCCGCGGAAGCCGCGCAAGGCCAAGGCGGCGTAAGAGCGATCCGCTTTCAGCTTTCCGCTTTCAGCTTCGCTACTGCCCGTTGATCTCCTTGCGAAACACGATCGCCTGCTGGGTCTCCTGAAAGCCGAGCTTGCGGAACAGCGCGAGACAGGCCGTGTTCTGCTGAGCGACCTGGGCTTGGACGGTCTGCACGCCCTGGCTGGCCAGCTGCCGGAACGCCTCGGCCAAGGTGAACGTCCCCAAGCCTTGGCGTCGCTGGGCCGGATCGACCTGAAGGTCCAGCAGCCCGATCGTGCGGCCCGCCCGGAGCGCTCCGCCCGGGTCCATCTCGCGAAACACGGCCGAGGCGGCCACCGTGCTGCTGCCGCGGGCCACCGCGTCGAACTGGATCAGCTCAAAGTCGCCGATCGTACAGGCATCCCACCAGCTGTGCACCGGGGCGTCGGCTTTGGCTTCGACGAGCATCTTCCGGCGGAGCTGCATCTGCTGCCGGTCGATGGGAGCCCGGAAGGTGCTCAGATCGAGCGAAAGCAGCAGGGTGCGGCTGACTTCCGCGTAGCCGTGGGCCTGGTAGAGATTGCGGGCCACGGCATCCGATTCCAGAACGCCGGGAAGCGTGCAGCCGCCATACATGCCACAGTAAAACGGCGTGACCGGCTGCACCGCGCCGCCCAGGACCGACTTGGCCCCGCGTCGCCGCAGATAGGCCTCCGACTCGCGCAACAGCCCCTCGGCCACCTCGCCGGTCGGGCAGGCGCAGTCGGGTCGCACCATGAGCACGCAGATCACGCCCTGCTCCGTGGCCAGCCGGTCGCCCTGCGGCGTGGGCCCAAAGCCGGCGTGGGCGAACCCGACCGGGCGGTCGTCGTCAAAGGCCAACACCAGCCCCTCGTAGTCGAAGTAGAGCTTGCCGAACACGAACTGCTCGAACGTGTCGACCGAGACCGGCTGCAACAGCCCTGGCTGATCGCTCCGGCTACGCCAGATCGACGCGAGAATCGGCGGATCGGTATTCTGGAAGGTGCGATACTGCAGCATTGCCAACCGTCATTGTCGAAAAACCAGGCCCCCGGGGCTCCCGGTCCTGGAACAGGTTCAAAAGACGTGCAAAAGCCTCTTCGATGGCTAATTATAGGGATGCCAACCAGAGGGTACTAGCGGACAGGAGGCGGGGGGCCGCGTCCCCAGCCCCGCCGTCTCGGGCAGGCGACCGCAAAACAGAACAATCCGCGCACGATCGCCCGGTCTACTCCTCCGGCGAAGGCTCGGCGGATCCTCTCTTTCTGGTAGCTCAAGTCTCCAACTTATTTCTGGACGGGTCCTTAACCATCGCGATCAGCCGCCGCAGATGGTCGACCAGGACCGCCTCCGGATCGGGATAGACTTGGCGCAGCCGCACCGAGAGCGGCTCCGTTGCCCCCAGATGCCGGATGTCGGCAAGAAAGACCGGCAGGAGGTTCCGGCTCTCCAGCGGCGTCTCCAACAGCAGATGGACCCACGCCCAGGCTTCGGCATACTCTTCCTGCGTCATGTCGGCGTCGGGCTCCAACGCCTCCAAACGCATCAGGTCCGGCCGCCACTGGTGTCGCTGCATGGCGGCGGCCAGTTCGGCCACGTGCTGGCGATGCAGCCCCCGGGCGCCACGCGGCACCTCGGAGAACTCGGCCAGCCCTTCGTCCAACCACAACGGCAGACTCGGCACCACCGCGTGCAAATAGCCGTGCGTCACCTCGTGACGCAGATCCTCGGCCACGCGGTCGCCCCACTGCGCGTAGACGACCAGGCGGGTGTCAGTCTCCAGGAAGAACGCCCGGCGGGCGGGGAACTGCGGGTGATAAAGACGCAGGAACGCATCGAATCGCTGGCCATTCTCGAACAGGTAGACCTCGATCGGCTCGTCGGACAGCGGCACGCCCAGCCGCTGCTGCAGATCGAGTCGCCGGACCACGAGTTCCTCGATCAGCCGATGTTGACTGGCCAAGGGGAAATCGCTGTGGAAAACCAGTTGCTCGCGATTCAGCGTGTACTCCGCCGGCAGCTTCAGCCGATTGGTCCACTCGGCCAGACAGCCCGAACTGACCGCCAGGCAGAGAGTCAGCAAACAGAGGATGCGAGGGCCCCTCGGGCGCAGCCCTGGGCCACGGCG
>JBDKTH010000679.1:0-4303 GCA_039680305.1 Thermoguttaceae bacterium
TGAATTGTGGAAAGCCTCAAGTGATGTGTTGCAAATTTTACGACGCGGCGTGAAGTTGCAACCATAAGCAAACTTTGCAGTTACGCGTACGCGTCAAGCCGTAACTCTTATAACCCGAAATAGGGGAGGTGTTGCATAATTCACGGTAATTCCCGACTGCCTATGGGGTATCACGCCAGTCCTTGAGGTTATATGGGGGTATGCTGGTCTCGGGAGACTTCCCAGAGCCTCCCAGGACCGCAGGCACGCTCCGCCGTGCCGTTCGGCTCGGGGCATTCTCTGCGCGTGCCCTGAGCGCGGAGCCGCAAGGCCGTGACGCTGAAATGGCTGAATTGTCAAATAGCAACGGGCGAGCGTATTCGGCTACCCAGAGTGAGCCTACCAGATTGGCTGGCCCAATTTCCAGCATTATTTCGCCCCGCTCGCGTTTTTTCCGGGGGGGCGCGGAACCCGAAGGGAATGGTGCGTCCGAGCGAACACGCTCTTTCGTTAAGGTTGCCCGTGGCAGTCCAATGGCGGGCCTCGCAAGCTCGGCGCCGCGCTGCCTTACCGGTTCCGCAAGCGGCGATAGGTTTCCAGGGCGTCGGGGAACGGTTCCAGAGCCCGATCAAAGATCCCCAGCGTGTAGGCGATCGTCATCCCGTAGTTCGAGATGGGCACGCCGACCTGGCGGCAGCGGAGCATCCGGGTGAGCATTTCGCGACGGTTCCACATGCACGCGCCGCAGTGGACCAGGAGGTTGTAGCCGCTCAGGTTCTCGGGGAAGTCGTGTCCCTGGACCGTGTCGAAGTGGAGCTGGCCGCCCACGTACTGCGTAAGCCATCGGGGGATTTTTACGCGGCCGAGGTCCTCGCCGATCGGGTGATGGCCGCAGGCCTCGGCCACCAGCACCCGGTCGCCGGGCTTCAGGTTCTCGATCGCCAGGGCGCCTTGGACGAACTGGCTCAGGTCGCCCTTTTGCCGGGCCATGAGGATTGAGAAGGAGGTCATCTTCACCTCCGGCGGCGTGTCGCCGGCCACCTTCAAGAAAGCCTGGGAATCGGTGACCACCAGGGCCGGCGGGCGACGGAGCCGGTCCAAGGCGTCGCGCAGCTCGCGTTCCTTGACAACCATCGCGTAGCTGTCGGCGTCCAACAGGTCGCGGATCGTCTGCACCTGCGGCTGGATCAGCCGGCCCTTGGGCGCTTCCTTGTCGATCGGCACGACGAGCACGACCAGTTCGCCCGGCGGGATCAGGTCGGCGACGATCGGCGGCGTGTTGACGAAGTCTTCCGGGGCGTTGCGGATCAGGGCTTCACGCAGTTCCAAGACGCCCTGGCCGTCGGTCGCGACCGTCTCCACGTAGGCGGTCTTCGCGGCTTCGAGCTTCTGGAGCACCTCGGGCTTGGGCCGGGCAAGATCGGCCTTGTTGAATACGACGATCGTCGGGATCTTTCGCTCCCGCAGCTCGGCCAGGAGCCGCTCTTCGAATTCTTCCCACTGGTCGCCGGACGCCACGACAATGCCCACGTCGGTGCGGTCAAAGACCTGTCGGGTCTTTTGGACGCGCATCTCGCCCAGGGCGCCGACGTCGTCGATCCCCGCCGTGTCGATAAACAGCACGGGCCCGAGGGGCAGTAACTCCATCGGCTTTTCCACCGGGTCGGTCGTCGTGCCAGCCACGTCGGAGACGATCGACACCTGCTGGCGTGTCAGCGCGTTCAATAGCGACGACTTGCCGGCATTCCGTCGGCCGAACAGTCCGATGTGCAGTCGAAAACTCGTAGGAGCGGCTCTCATGGGTGACCTTTTGGGGCGTTATTCAAAACTTCCTCTCCCTTTGGGAGAGGGCCGGGGTGAGGGGAATTGGCACGAACATGATCCATGGCGATTCCCCGCAGACTGATCCTCTGTATCTGAAGTCCTAGACACCGCAATTAAGTTTGAGGGATCACGAAAGCACGACAACACGAAAAAGAAGAGAAATTCAGTGGCAAGGGACCGGTTCTTCGGTACTACAACGCTAACTCACCGGAGAACGAGAGTATCCCACGGAGACACTGAGGCCACGGAGAGGAGAAGAAGAGATGAACCACGAAACACGCGAAAAACACGAAAGGAAGACAAGCAGAATATTGTGGCTGAATGTCCTTTTCTATCTGCTCTTCGGCTGTTTTCCTTTTCGTGTATTTGGTGTTTTTCGTGGTTCCCCTCTTCTCCGTGCCCTCCGTGCCTCCGTGGTTCTACTCCCCATCCTACGGTCAGGACTTGGCGGTGTAGTATTAGATATCGCCGCGGCTGATGCGTCCCTTCTTCACGGGTTTCGTGATTTCGTGTTTTCGTGATCTCACATCCGTTTGTCCGTCGAGCCAAGTCGCGTGACTCGCTCGGGCGAGACCATCGCGTCGAACTGCTCGGCATTCATCACTCCGCGTTCGACGACCAACTCTCTTATGGTTTTTCCTTCGGCTTTCGCTGCAGCGGCCAGATGCGAGGCCTGTTGGTAGCCGAGCGATTCGACCAGGGCGGTCAACATCGCGGTGCTTCCCTCGACATGCCGGCGGCACTGCTCGGCGTTGGCTTCGATCCCGTCGACGCAGAGCCGGGTGAACACGTCGCAGGCTTGGGTGAGCAGGTCGAGTGAGGCTAACAGGCTGTCGGCCACCAGGGGCAGGAACTGGCTCAGTTCCAGGTTGCCCAGGCTCACGGCTTGGAAGATGGTCTGATCGTGGCCCATCACGGCGATGGCCGCTTGGCTGACCGCCTCGGGAATAACCGGGTTCACCTTGCCGGGCATGATCGAGGAGCCGGCCTGGCGGGCCGGCAGCCGGATCTCGCCCAAGCCGGCGTCGGGGCCGGAGGACAAGAGCCGCAGGTCGGTGGCGACTTTTAGCAGGCTGGAGGCCAACGCGCGAAGGATCCCACTCACTTCGACGAACACGTCGGCGTTCTGCGTGGCTTCGATCAGGTTCTCCGCCCGGGCAAGTCCCAGACCGGTGAGCTGGCGAAGCTGCTCGACCACGCGGAAGATGTACTGCCGCGGAGCGCCGAGCCCGGTGCCGACGGCCGTGCCGCCGAGGTTCACCACACGCAGTCGCTCCTCGCACTTGTAGATCCGCCAGCGGTCGCGGTTGAAGGCCTCGGCGTAGGCGCCCATCTCGCGTCCGAGGGTCACCAGCACGGCGTCCTGCAACTGGGTCCGGCCGACCTTGACGACGTCGGCGAACTGTTTTTCCTTGCGCTGGAACGCCTCTTGAAGCCCGACGACTTTTTCCTCCAACTGGCGTAGGAGGAAGATCGCGGCGACCCTGAGGGCCGTTGGATAAGTATCGTTGGTCGATTGGTGGAGGTTGACGTCGTCGGCCGGGCTGACGGTGTCATAATCACCCAGCGGCCGGCCGAGCAACTGCAAGGCCCGATTGGCCAGCACCTCGTTGACGTTCATGTTGGTCGACGTGCCGGCCCCGCCCTGCAAGGCATCGACCACCACATGCGGATCCAGCCGGCCTTCGCTCATCTCCTGACAGGCGGCCTCAATCGCAGCGGCCTTGGCCTCGTCCCAGTGCCCGAGTTCATGATTGGTCCGCGCGGCGGCCAGCTTGACCAGCCCATAGGCATGCACGAGCGCCCGATGCACGAGCCGCCGGGCAATGGGGAAGTTTTCCAACGCCCGAACGGTGTGAACCCCGTAGAGTGCATCGGCCGGGACGTCGCAGGGGCCCAGCAGGTCGGTCTCTTGGCGGTGGGAGGTCATGGATTTCAGATTTGGGATTTCAGATTTGGAATCTTGGGGGGCTTGAGCTACGCGTGGATCACAGAGTTCCGAGCCGGGCCGTGTCGGCCCGCCCCGGCTCTGAGGGGACGGCCGGCCACGGCGGTCAGCTCTCAGCTTTCAGCCATTAGCACTCAGCAATCAGCAATGTCTTGCTAACGCTGATTGCTGACGGCTTCCTTTGTGTCACTTCCCCCTCCCCACGCCCCTAGAAGTACAAATCCCGGTCGTTGGTCTCCTTGATCCGCTGGAGACGAGAGACTAGCTCTTGCTTGCGTTTGCCTTCGGGGATCTTGGCCAACTCCTGTTCGATCAGTTGTTGGGACGCTTCGTAAGTCTCCCGGGAGGCGTAGTCGACCAGGTATTCCATCAAGGTCGTCAGGGCGTTGGGCGTGCACATGTTCTGGATGAAGCCGGGGATGGCGAACTCCATGAACTGCTGGCCGGTGCGGCCCGATCGATAGCAGGCCGTGCAGAAACTGGGAATGTAGCCGTCGCCCAGCAGTTCGCAGACGACCGTGTCCAGCGGACGGATGTCGCCCAGCTCGAACT
>JBDKTH010001120.1:0-1928 GCA_039680305.1 Thermoguttaceae bacterium
CCTCTGCGGGCAGCCCCCGGAACGGTCGGGGTGCTCGGCGTGGTCGCCCGAGGATCCCAAAAGTCCTTCACCCCGGACCAGCTCCATCTGCTGGAAACCTTCGCCGGGTTAATCGCCCTGGCCCTCGAGCGGGCCGATCTCGCCAAGGAAGCCGAGCGGATCCGCCTTCAAATGGAAACCGAGCAGATGCGCAGCTCTCTCCTCAGCGCCGTGTCACACGACTTGCGAACGCCCCTGTCGGTGGTCACGCGGGCGGCGAGCACGCTTCTGGAAAGCGATCTGGCCCTGGATCGGCAGGTGCAGCGGGAACTGCTTGGTTCGATTCTCAGCGAGGCCGAGCGGCTGAATCGGCTGGTGGCCAACCTGCTTGACATGACTCGCCTGGAGGCCGGGGCCCTGGAGGTGCGCAAGGAGTGGCAGTCCTTGGAAGAGATCCTCGGCGCGGCGCTCGTGCGTTTGTCGCGTCAGCTCCAAGACCACGAGGTTGTCACACAACTCCCGCCGGATCTCCCCCTGGTCCCCATGGACGATCTGCTCATCCAGCAAGTGCTAATCAACCTCCTGGAAAACGCGGCCAAATACGCTCCTCCCAAATCACCCATCGAGGTGAGGGCCTTGGTGTCGGACGGCCAGCTCACGGTAGACGTGGCGGACCGTGGCCCGGGACTGCCGCCCAACGATCTGGAACGGGTTTTTGAGAAGTTCTACCGTGCCCCAAGCTCCACCGGCCGACCGGGAGCCGGACTGGGGCTGGCGATCTGTCGGGGGATCGTCGAGTTGCACGGCGGCCAGATCCGCGCGGAGAACCGACCTGGGGGAGGCACCGTCCTCCGGTTTACTCTTCCGCTGGTTGGCCAACCTCCCATCGTCTCCCCGGTGACTCCCGACGAGCCGACCCAATCATGAGTGACATGGAGTTGCGAGGAACAAGCCTATGACCGAAGGCCCCAGAATCCTCATGATCGAAGACGAGCAGGAGATCCGGCGGTTCTTACGAGTCTCGCTTGCCGCCCATGGTTATCGGCTGGTCGAATCGTCCGGTGGAAACGACGGCGTCCTGCAAGCGGCCAGCCAGCCGCCGGACTTGATCATCCTCGACTTGGGCTTGCCCGACATCGACGGCATGGAGGTCATCCGGGAGGTTCGTCAATGGTCGAAAGTCCCCATCATCATTCTCTCCGCCCGTGGGCAGGAACATGAGAAAGTCAGCGCCCTCGACGCCGGGGCCGACGACTATCTGACCAAACCCTTCAGCGTTGGCGAGCTATTGGCCCGCATTCGGGTCGCGATGCGGCACGCCACCCAGCCCCAGGGCGAGCCGGTGTTCGTGCTCGACGGCCTCAAGGTCGATCTGGCCCGCCGACAGGTCCTCCTGGCTGACCAAGAGGTCCATCTGACCCCGATTGAGTATCGGCTCTTGACCACTCTGATCAAGTACGCCGGCAAGGTGATCACGCATCGGCAGTTGCTCAAGGAGGTCTGGGGGCCGGATAGCGTGTTTGAGACCCAGTACCTACGCGTCTACATGGCCCAACTCCGCCGAAAGATCGAAGCCGATCCGGCCCGCCCCCGCTTCCTCTTGACCGAACCTGGTGTCGGCTACCGTTTGGCATCGCCGTGAAGTTCTAAATCGCGACGCCGTTGGTACTTACGGCGAGCGATGTTGGGGGGCTGGAGTTCTACCGGGATTCCGACTGCTTCTTCGACCTCCGAATGGCACGAGCCTTTGCCTTCCGTTTCACGTCTGAAGGCTTTTCATACCGTTCCCGACGCCGAAGCTCACGCTTCAACCCGGTACGCTCCACCAACTTCCGAAATCGACGAACGGCCTCTTGAACCGTCTCCCGTTCCCGCAACACGATCTTGACCAAGAAGTTCTCTCCTATAAGGCCCCATCGGACCACCCGGGAAAATGTCAAGCCTCCCAC
>JBDKTH010000150.1:0-1837 GCA_039680305.1 Thermoguttaceae bacterium
GCCAAAAACAACACTTGACTGGTCCAACCATATCAGGGCGGTGCCGAGCTTGCGAGGCACGCCACAGCATCGCCCCAGATCTGGCGGGCCTCGCAAGCTCGGCACCGCCACCTTACTCCCCTCGCCCGCTGCGCGGGCGAGGGTAGCGCATAGGAACGCATTCCAAACAGCCTCCTACATCTGCACCGGCAAAACCTTGCCTTCGGCCGTGGGCAGGGAGATACCCAGCAGTTGGGCGATCGTGGGGGCGATGTCGCGCTGGTCGATCTTGCCGAGGTTCGTGCCCGGCTTGATCCCCGGTCCCCAGATGACGCAGGCCGAGAGCATGTCGGGCTGATCGGGCAAGTAGCCGTGGGTCCCGGTCAGCGTTGGACGCTTGGCCGTCGCTTCCTCGCCCTGGTAGGCCTCGGAGAACGCGTAATCCGACTTGGCCGCCAGCCACAGATCGGGAGCCCGGGGGTCCTTGTCGGGAGTCGACTGGCCCAATTGGGCGAACTGGTCGGCCGTGAAGACCGCCTGAATCCCTTCGACATTTTTCAGTTCATCGCGAAGCTTGGCGGTAATCTCGGCCCGCCGCGCGTCGTCCCAAATGTACACCGCACACGCGCCCCCCTGCGACAGGCACCAGGCGTCCTGCTTCTGGACCTTTCCGCCCGACACCTCGATCAGGCCCAGTTTGCGCAGGAGCACGTTCGGGCGGATGTCGTTGCGGACCGGGAAAAAGCCGTGGTCGCCAACCACGACAAACGTCGTCTTTCCCGCACGCGGGGAGCGCTCGACCGACTCGACCAGATCGCGAATCCGGTCGTCCGTATAGCTGGCACACCAGTAGGCTTCGTCGGAGCGGGGCCCGCAGCGATGCTGCACATGATCCGGTTCGACCAGGTGGATCATCAACAGGTTCGGGGCATGCTCGCGCAGGACATGATCGGCCATGCGCGTGTAGAGCCAATCGCGCTGAACGCCGCCGCTGGTTTCGCGGCACCACGGCCCATGACGATCGACCGGAATCCCCGCCTTGCGCATCTCGGCCAGCCACGACTTCGTGCCGAGTTGTTCCCAGGTGTCGTCGCCAGGCATGTCGGGCACGCTCCAATCGAGCGACGTCGCATTGCGCGTGGCCGGCCAAAGAACCCCGGCCGTCTTCAAACCGGCCTGATGAGCCGCGTCATAGATCGTCGGCACTTTGAGGATCTCGTCCTTGTCGAACACCGGGTCGCAGAGCAGCGTGACCGACTTGCGCGTCGTTCGATCCAGATAGCTGTTGCCGATCATCCCGTTCTTGCCCGGGCAGGCGCCGGTCGACAGCACCGCGTGTGCCGGCCAGGTCACCGACGGGAACGCACACACCATCCCCTGCGCTCGCGCCCCCTCGCGGGCCATCTTGCGCAACGTCGGCATCTGTGCCCGGGGATCGTCAACGTAGAATCCGGCCAGTCCGTCAACACTCACCAGGATCACGCACTGATCCTGACGCGGTTCGGCCGAAGCTTGCCGGGTGATGCCGAACGTCAACAGGACCAGTACCAATGCCACGAGCCGCACGATGCATCGCATAGTTGTCTCCTTCAGCGGTCAGTCAGACAGAAATCGGCAGGAGCCGCCCCAAAGCGGGGGCCATGAAGACGATTATGGTCGAGCGACGAAGCCGGGTCAATCCTGAGGGCGCCAACGCCGGGAAGGAAGAGGGTTCAGGGTTCGGGGTTCAGAATTTCGCTTCGAAATCGGTGGCCACCTGCTTCAGCCTTCAGCCTTCAGCCTTCATCATTCATCATTCATCATTCATCATTCATCATTCTGCATTCTGCATTCTGCATTCTGCATTCTGCATTCTGCA
>JBDKTH010001170.1:0-9474 GCA_039680305.1 Thermoguttaceae bacterium
CATCTGGCCGACGCCGTAGATCAGCCAGACGGCGGCGCCGACGATCTGCGGGGCGGCGTGAAACAGATAGACGGCCAATAGGGCGTCGCTGGCGAGAAACAGGGCCGCGCCAATCGCCATTAGACAGCACCGACGATGCTGGACCGCCAGCGAGGTCATCGCGCCCGCGGTCGCGGAAAGCAGAAGGGTGTAGCCGAGCGAAGGCCAACGATAGACCCCGACGTTGGGAGCCCAGGAGGCGATCGCGCCCCACAGGCCCACGCCGATCAGCGTCCAAAGTCCTAGCGAGGCGAGCCAGACGCCACGCTTGCGCAGGCAAAGCCGGCCGGCAAGCTCCCCGCAGGCCGTGATGTAAAAGACGTGCCCCAGGGCGAACAAGGCCATGATCACCGTCAGCGATTCGGCGAATCGCCAGCTCTTGGGAACCACGCCATACGCGTCGGCCAGACAGCCGAACACCATGCCAATGGCGATCCCCAGAACAAACCGGCCGGTCGGGCTCTTGCGTCGCGCGAGCCAGTGAACAGCAGCCGCCAGACTCAGCGCGACCGAGGAGAGAAACCACCACCGCGCCAGGCCAACGTTGCCCAAGAGCCCGATGACCGCGAGACTGCCGGGCAGAAGCGCAAGCCATGCCGTCCACAAAAGGCCCAGGCTCGGACGCAACCATGCCGCGTCCGCGTCCGCGTCCACCGCACCATGCTCCATCCAGGAATTCGGCTTCATGACTCGCGAGACCTCCGGGCTCGTAACCCTCATTTCGCCGCCGCCACCTCCAAGGTCGTTCCTTCCTTCGCAAGTTCCGTGTTGGGGAAAACGGCCTGGGCGTCGGCCAGGAGCCGCGCAGCGTGCGTTTGCGAGTGGTGGATCAACACCAGCCGGCCCACGCCCGCCTGCTTGGCAATCGTTGCCGCGTCCTTGGCACTGGTGTGCGCGCCGTCGTGAATCAACAGCGGCGTCCCTCGGGCAAAGTCGGCGATCGGCGGGTGGCGATGCGTGTCGCCGGTGAATACGGCCGTGGCCCCGTTGGTCTTGTCGGTCGCCTTGTAGACCAAAGCCTGCTCAAGCTGCCCTTTGCCCGACACATGATGGGCGGCCATCGTCTCAAACCGCAGATCCGACACCTCGAACTTGTCGCCGGCGGCCAGCGGCACCAGGCGGTAGTTCACCGCGATCTCGGGGAACCGTGGCGTCTGCAGGAATTCGACCGCCGCCTTGACCACCCGCTCCAGGTGCTCCGCGGGACCGACGATGTTCAGCGGCGGCCCCGGCCGCTTGCGCAGACCGACGAAGAACAGCAGCTGCGGCAGGCCGATACAATGGTCTTGATGGAAGTGCGTCAGGATGATCGATTCCAACGCCAGCGGATCGAACCCGTACTCGCGCATCTTCAGGGCGGCATACCAGCCGGTGTCCACCAGGTGCTTGCCGTTGAGCAGGAACGAGGCCGCGTCGTGGCCCACGTCGGGAATGCAGCACGAGTCGCCGATGATCGAGATTTTCATGCCCGCCTTGCGCGACTCGGCGGCCGGACAGCAAGCCGCACGGGCACCGACGGCGGCAATGGCTGCACCGCAGGCAAACTGACGACGATTCATTGGAGTATTTTTCATGGTGCATTCCGATTCCGAGGAGTCTTGTCCTTGCTGCGGCCACCGGCCCGCTGGAGCGATCGCCGGCCCAACGTAAGTCTTGTTGCCTGATGGGGCCGTGTCAATCGTCCTCCTTTTCGGGAGGCCGCCCGTGCGCGGCCTCGCACGTCCCGGACCTACCCCGAAAGCCGAACTCCAAAGGTTGAAATTGGGCCAGCCGATCGGCTAGACTCAATCCTCGCAGCTCCATGCTCGCCTTTTGATCTTTGGCAATTTGGTAATCCTATACCAGTCCCCAGTGGGTTGCTTGAAGCACGGAACCCGAAGGGAAATAGGGCGTTGCGCGCACCGACTTCACACGCCCAGCAGATCGACTGGCAACTGGAAAAACGCAGTCTTGTTGACCAGCACCTGTCCGACCGCGAGGCGATTGAAGGGCATCGTAGACAACCCACTCCACCGGATGGTTTACTTCCATCTGAAGTGGAGGTCAACAGGGAATTATGCAACACACCCCCTATTTCTTACTAGAAGGCTTACGATTTTTGCCTCAATCGCAAGTGCTTGTTCCGCTTTGTGTTATGGAAATCGTTCAAGCCGGCAAATTCGCAACGCATCACGTGGGGCTATCCACAATTCTCCCCCTCAACGGAGTGGACGCCTCCGCAGCCAAATGCTTGCTCACAGGTCGCCCGCTGGTTGTGATTGGCAGCAAAGGGCAGGGGAGGCGAGCGGTCGTGGGTTTCACGTGTGGCGAAACGCCCAGCAAGCAGTCAACCACCCGCAGGATCGACGACATGGCGTTAAAGTCTCCCCAATCGCAACAGTTTAGCAAGGAGTTGCCTCCGTCACCCGGTAAATCCGATGTAGGCTGCAAATCCGTTGTGATGCGAACCGATATGAGAGGAAGAAGGCTTGAGCACTTGGGGGGAAACAAGGCATGAATTTGGTTCGCGCGGCACTCATCGGTCTGGCTCTCGGCCTGCTGGCGATCGGCCTGCCGGGCTCGGAGGAGACCCTGAAGCGGCAATCCGCCGGACGGATCGCTGTGTACGCGCCGCGCAGTTGCCCGACGCCCGAGCCGTCTCCAGGGACCGTCGAGGTCCCCAGGGTCTACCAGCCAATGCCGCCGGCGCCTCCGCCGACGGTTTGTCAGGTTGCCCCGCCAACGGTTTGCCAGGTCGCCCCACCGGCGATTCCCGCTGCGAGCGTCGACACGTATGCCGACGAGCCGGCCCCCAGCGTGGAGCCGCCAATCGAAGATCCGGTTCCCTTGGCCGCCATGAATCGCCCGCTCAGCCTGGATGTGGCGGATCTTCCGGCCGCCGACCGGCTCACCAAGGTGCTGGCATCCAGCGAGCCCGCGGCCCCGTCCGTCAAGACGGAGACGCCGCTCCGGAAGACAGCGTCGGCCGGGAACCCTTTGTGGGACCGGAGCGATCGGCAGACCGGGGTGTTTGAGCAGGCCGAAGTGCGATTGACCAAGGTGCTCACCCGTCGAAACGAGCCCGACGCCGAAGTGACGGTCAAGAGAACCAATTCCTCCATGGGGCTACGATAGCGTCCGGTCGCTTCCTTCGAGGGCGGCCGGACCGCACATCTTCCACAGGCGTTAGAGCCGCACGCGATTCTCACGGCGATGCGAGAGGCATCCGCACTTGCGGACATTTCGCGTCAACTCGCAAAACTGCGCAATCCGATAGCAGAAGTACCGACGCGCCAAAAATGGCGCGTCAGGCTACCGCTTGACGTCCTGCCCCGCGCAAACATTCCTTCACGCCCACCCATTGGGCATTTCCGCTGCAACGGAATCGCAGGAGAGCCGGCCCAGAGCCAGGGATCGGCATCTTCGGTTGCCCTGTTTTGGAGCCAGAAGCCATGAAAGCCTTGCCCTCTGCCATCGGATTTACCTTGGCATCACTCCTTGTGACCAGCGCCGCGTGGTCTCAGCAGTGGTCGCCCAGCGGCTTGCGACAACCGGGTTCCGCGACCCAAGTCTCCTATGACTACTGGGAACAGGCGCCCACCGCCCCAGCCCCCGCGCCCAATGGCGGCGTCCTCCCTGGACCGACCAGTGCTCAGTCACCCGAGGTGACCGACGCGGTCGCTCCGGCAATGGTCTATCCGGGCGATCCGCCGCAGGATAAACCGTGGACCCTGCCGCAGCCGGCTCTGTTCCAGCGGTACGGAATCACGCTCGGTGGATGGCTTGAACAGGGGATCACCTTCAACGGCGAAGATCCCCACAACCGCTTCAACGGCCCGGTGGCCTGCAACGACCGCGACGGCGAGTACCAGCTCAACCAGTTGTGGTTCTTCCTCAACCGGCCCGTCAACACGGAGGGCAGCGGCTGGGATCTCGGCGGTCGGATCGACATGATCTATGGTTCCGATTTCCGGTACGGCATCAGCCACGGCCTGGAAGATCGGATCAACTCGCTCGATCAATACTACGGCCTCGTGATCCCGCAGGTGTACGGGGAAGTCGGATTCAACGACCTGACCGTCCGGGTTGGTCACTTTGCGGGCATCCTCAGCTACGAGCAAGTGCCTTCGGTCGCCAACTTCTTCTACTCCCACTCCTACACGATGTGCTACAGCGACCCGATCCTCGTGACCGGGGCCCTGGCAACCTACAAGCTCTGCGACCACTGGTCGATTACCGGTGGGTTCCACCGCGGCTGGATGATGTGGGAAGATAACAACGACGATCTGAACTTCATGGGCGGAATCACCTGGACGAGCGACGACAAGAAGGGCAGCGTGACGTTTGCCGTCGACAACGGCGCCGCGGATCCGGCTGGCGAGCGCAATCGGTTCCTCTACACGGTGATCGGCCGGCGTCAGATCAGCGACCGATTCCTCTACGTGTTGCAGCATGACCTGGGCGTGGAGGACGACGGCGACCCGCGCACGGGCTCGGATGCCCAGTGGTACAGCCTGGCTCAGTACTTCATCTACACGCTCAACACCCAGTGGTCGGCCGGCCTGCGGTTCGAGTGGTTCCGCGACGAGGACGGCGCCCGGGTGGCGGGTGTGGGCAACCTCACGCCCGGCCACGGCTGGGACGCCCTGCCGGGCTTTGCCGGCGACTTCTACGAGTTGAGCCTGGGGGTCAACTGGCGGCCCACGCCCAACATGGTCCTGCGTCCGGAACTGCGGTGGGACTGGTATGACGGCTCCACCAATCTTCAGGGCCAGTTGCCGTTCGACGACGGCAACAGCGACAAGCAGTTCCTCCTCGGGATGGACTTCATCCTGACCTACTAACCAATCGACAACCCGATCCGAACCGAACCGGATTCCTCCTGGGGGGAACAGTTGCCGCTGTTCCCCCTTTTGTCGTTAGGGACGGTGCCCCCTTGAGTCAACCAGGACCGAGCGATACGATGGAGGCTTGCCACAACCTCGGGTAAACCGTTATGAAGCTCATCATCGCAATCATCCAACCGAATCGGCTGGAGTCGATCAAGCAAGCCTTGGCCGATGTCGAGGTCTTCCGCTTGACCGTCATGGACGTCCAGGGCTTTGGCCGCCAAAAGGGGCACACCGAGGCCTATCGGGGACACGAGTTCACGATCAACCTCGTGCGCAAGGTCCAGTTGATGATCGCCGTCAACGACGACTTCCTCCAGCCCACGATCGACGCCATCATCAAGGGGGGGCGAACGGGCGAGACCGGCGAAGTCGGCGATGGCAAGATCTTCATCCTCCCCCTGGAGGACTGCATCCGCATCCGCACCGGCGAACGCGGCGGCGAAGCGATCTGAACGCCCGGCCAGTGAATCGAGGGGCAGCCGCGAGATGCGGTGTGCCACTGCTTGCCGGAACGGCAAGCAGTGCGGCAACTCTATGTGTCCTGCATCTCTCGTTCCGCCATGTCGAAACGCCCGAACAGAGAAGAGGAACCCGTACTTGCCCCTCAAGCCGCCCGCTCTTGTTTCCCGCAAATTCCGGAGAAACCATTCATTTTGACACGGGCCCTAAACCTCGGCCTCGGCATACGGGCTGCGATTCCGCGGCATGTAGTTGCATAGCAGGATGCCGCCGAAATAGAGCAGGACCAGCGGCACGCCCATCAGGAGCATGCTCCACGGGTCGGGCGAAGGCGTGAGGACCGAGGCCAGCAAGGCGATCACCAAGACGGCGATCTTCCACTTCGACCAATACGAGTCGACCGAGAAGATGCCGATCCGCTCCAGGAACAACATGACCAGCGGGAGTTGGAAGCTGATCCCGAAGCCCAAGGGCATGAACATCACGAAGCTAAGCCATTCGCTGATCCGCGGTTCTGGATCGATCCCCATCGCGTGGTTGAAGCTGAACAGGAAGCTCAACACCGGCTTGAAGACGAAGAAGAACGCCAGGCAAACCCCGGCCAAAAACAGAAGCAGGCTGAAGGGCAGGTAGAGCCGCACATAGTGGCGTTCGTGGGTGTAGAGCCCGGCGGCCACGAACGACCAGACCTGCCAGAAGATCCACGGGGCGGAAAGGATCGCGCCCACGAGAAACGACGCCTTCAAGTAGATCGAGAATGGCTCGTACGCGCTAAAGGCCTTGCTCTTCAGGCGCGGATCGGTGGCAGCCGGGCGCCAAAGGAATACGGGCACGAGATCCTTCTTGCTCAGGGTCGCGCCCTCTTTTTTCGGCGAAACCGGCAGCCCATCAAACGCCTTGGGATGGAGCGTTTTCAGTTGCTGGAGGAGATCAGCCGGGTCGACATACACCTCTTCCGCCAGGAAGTTCTCTTTTTCCACCAACCCGGCGAGTTCTTCCGGTGTGGTCGAGAGATTCTCTCCGTTGGCCTTTCGCTCGGCCAAGCCCTGGCCGAGCGTCTCCACGGAACGTTCCTTGTAGTAGCCCCTCAGTGCTTCTTCCAATGGGGTCTGAATGAACTCGACCACCCACTGGCCGACGAACAGCCCGATGATGAACCCGACGACCAGTCCCAGCAGCGACTTGAACAGGCATGCCCGCAGTTCTTCGAGGTGCTCCCCGAAGGACATCGTGGACTGGTGGAACAGGTCCTCGTCATTCTTGAAGAACTTCATAGGATGGCCGAATGTTTAGGTTTTTCCTCGGGATGCCCCGAACGCTCCGAGACCGGCCGCCCGGCATACTCACTCAGGAAACGGCCAAGATTTCTATAATACCAGCCCCATTCTCCGTTCACAATCAACGTTAGCTTGTCGTGCCCGTACTTGTAACGAAGATTTTGCGGCGGAAACCGGCTCTTTGGGCTCTGCAGCCTGCGTCCCCCCCACCTGAGCAACCTGCTCGCCCAGGCCCCAGAATCGGTTGAGCAGCCCTCGGCCGGGTGTCGATCCTTCCTCACGAGGCCCGTTCGCCGGGCAGACTCCCCTTTTGACGAATGCGTTCCACGCCTATAATCCGCCCTCTCACGCATCCCCCCGGCAACCCCGTCCGTTGAGGAATAAGCCATGCATCGTCGCTTCCTGCCACTGCTGACGCTGCTTCTTGCCCTCCTCACGGGCTGCCAGAGCCTTGGTATGCCACGACTATTCGGCCCCGGCCCGGCATCTGTCCAGCAGGCCAGGGCCGTGCAGTTTGATCCTTATCCCGAGGACAAGATCGCCCCGGAGATCGTTGGCGGTCGGCCGCAAGCGTATCAGAATCCACCCCCAGAGACGGCGAGGGCGCGGTTTAACCCCTTCAATTGGGGACGCCGATAGGGCCGCGGAAACAAGCGATGCGGTCGCAAACGCCGTTATCCCGATGGTAGCGGGCAGGCGCGCGCAGCCCCTTGCGGTATGATTAACTGTTTTGAGCCTCCAGGTGGACTCACTTTACCGCGATTGGCCAGCTACCATGCCTCCTCGTCCACGTCCCAACAAACGACGGCCTCCCAGCCGACGCCCCAGCCCCCCCTCCTCCAGCGGAACATCCGAGCAGCCCGGCGAACGCCTGCAAAAGATCCTCGCCGCGGCCGGGCTAGGCAGCCGACGGCAGTGTGAAGAACTGATCCAGACCGGCCGGGTCGAAGTCGGCCGCCAGGTGGTCACCGAGTTGGGCACGCGGGTCGACCCCGTCCAGCAGGAGATCCGCGTCGATGGGGTCGTGTTGCCCCGGGCCGAACGGGTCTACTACGCCTTGCACAAGCCGGCAGGCGTTCTGTGCACCAATCGCGACCCCTCCGGCCGGCCGCGGGCGATCGACATGATCCCGGCCAAGGAAGGGCGGCTGTTTACGGTCGGCCGCCTGGACATGTCGAGCGAGGGCTTGATCCTCTTGACCAACGACGGCGAGTTGGCCAACCAGATGACCCACCCTCGCTACGGCGTGGAAAAGACGTACCGGGTGCTGGTGGCTGGCCACATTACCCCCGAGACAATCGCCAAACTGCGGCACGGCGTCCACCTGGCCGAAGGCGTCGCTAAGGCCATCAGCGTGCGAGCCAAGAAAACGCACAAAGACGCGACGTGGCTCGAGATGGTGCTTGCCGAGGGACGAAATCGCGAGATTCGCCGACTCCTAGCCCGTGTCGGTCACAAGGTGCTCCGCCTGATCCGCGTCGCGGTCGGCCCGGTGCATCTGGCAGACTTGCCCGCCGGGGCCTATCGCCGCCTGACTCGCGAGGAAGTCGACGCACTACGGCATGCCGTGAAAAAACCTGGCCGATCGAGCAAGCCGCCGCGCCGAGCCGGGCCGCCAGACGCCTGAACGGATTCCCGGCCGGCGAACTGTCTTTCGATTTCTAGCCTCCAGTTGCGATCATGCCCCACGAACACCACACGCCATGCTATGCCGATCGGGCCTGGTACGGAACGGTCACGATCGAAGAAAACGTCCCTGTCGCCAAGGACACCTATCGCCTGCGGCTCGCCTGCCCGGAAATCGCGGCGAGAATCGTGCCGGGACAGTTCATCATGATCCGGCTCTCCCACTGCGACGACCCGCTGCTGGGCCGTCCGCTGGCCATGTTCGATGTCGTGCGTGGTCCTGACCAGAAGCCGCAGAGCCTGGACATCGTCTACCTGGCTGTCGGCAAGATGACGCGGCGGTTGGCGCTCGTCGAGCCCGGCAAACCGCTGGAGCTGTGGGGCCCACTGGGGAACGGTTTCCCGCCGGTCGCGACCAAGCATCTCGTGATGGTAGCCGGCGGAATTGGCCAAACGCCTTTCTTGATGTTGGCCAAAGAGTATCTCGGGCTGGAGACCTATGGCGACCCGGCGCGACGTGTTCCGCGAGCCGACAGAGTCACTCTCTGCTATGGGGCTCGCAGCCGAGAACACCTGGCCGGCGTCGAGGAGTTCCGCCGTGCAGGAGTTGAGGTCCACGTGAGCACCGACGATGGCTCGGTGGGCCACCACGGTTTCGTGACCGAGTTAGTCGAACCGGCGATGGCGGGGTTGCCGGAAGACTGCCGGATCGTCTGCTGCGGTCCGGAACCCATGATGGAGGCTACGGCCAAGCTCGCCCAGCGGCTCGGCGTGCCGTGCCAGGTCTCGTTGGAAACGCCAATGGCCTGCGGGATGGGGATCTGCTTCAGTTGCGTCGCGAAGATCCGCGACGCCTGGGGCAACTGGGACTACAAGCGCACCTGCGTCGAGGGTCCCGTCTTCGACGCCGAATCCGTCGATTTCACCTCGACGGAGGCCGGAACCCCGCCGCCCCCAGCCACCCCGTGACCGCACGGCAGATGCCCCCCCAGAAACGCAAACAGCCCGGCATAACCGGGCTGGGATGCTTTCTTCTCATTGCGCGAGAGCGATCGGGCCCTCGAAACAAATCACACAATCCGGAAGTGGGGGTGGCGATCAGGCCTCAGCGGCCGGCTTACCGCCGAGCTTGAGCGACTTGATCTTGGCCGACAACCGGGACTTGGTCCGAGCGGCCGCATTGCGGTGAATCGTGTTCCGCG
>JBDKTH010000515.1:0-2061 GCA_039680305.1 Thermoguttaceae bacterium
TGTTCGAGAATCCTCGCGGCGCGGCGATGGAGGTCGTGTTCCGGGTGGCCAACGACGGCGTGGCCTTCCGCTATCACTTCCCGGGTTCGAGCGCCGAGGCGGTCAAGGTGACTAGCGAATTGACCGGCTTCCGGCTTCCGGCCACTGGTCGAGCGTGGCTGACGCCGTACCAGGAAGCCACTCAATGGGCCCCGGCCTACGAGGACTACTACATGGAAGTCCCCGTCGGAACCGCATGCCCGCGGAAGACCGGCTGGGCGTTTCCGGCGTTGTTCCAAGTGGCTCAGAACGGCCGCTGGGTACTGCTGACCGATGCGGCCGTGGACGGCTCTTACTGTGCCTGCCGCTTGGCCGCCGCCTCGCCTGAGGGCGTGTATCAAATCCGCTTCCCCGACGCCGCCGAAGGCTGGCATCAGGGAGATGTCGAACCGAGCGCAAAGTTGCCCTGGACCACGCCCTGGCGCGTGGTCATGGTTGCCGAGTCGTTGGCCGGGATCGTCGAATCGACGCTGGTGACTGACCTGAACCCGCCCTCGCGCGTGCAAGACACGTCGTGGGTCAAGCCGGGCCGGGCGGCCTGGAGCTGGTGGTCGGACCACGACAGCCCGCAAGACTATCGCAAGATGCTCGAGTTCATCGACCTGGCCGCCGAGATGGGCTGGGAATACTTTTTGGTCGACGCCAACTGGGACCTGATGAACAACGGCAACGTGCGCGAGCTGGCCGAGTACGCCCGGAAAAAGAACGTGGGCCTGTTCCTCTGGTACAACTCCGGCGGCGACCACAACATCGTCACCGAGAAGCCCCGGGGCTCGATGAACTTGACCGAGGTCCGCAAGTTCGAGTTCGAGATGCTCAAGAAGTGGGGCGTCAAGGGGGTAAAGATCGACTTCTTCCAGAGCGACAAGCAGAACCTCATGGCCCTCTATCAGGACATCCTCCGCGATGCGGCCGCCTCGCAGATCATGGTCAACTTCCACGGCTGCACGCTGCCCCGCGGCTGGGAACGCACCTGGCCGCACTTGATGAGCATGGAGGCGGTCCGGGGCGAGGAGTGCTACACGTTCGCCCCCGAGTATCCGGAAAAGGCGCCGCAGCACAACACGATTCTCCCCTTCACTCGCAACGTGGTCGGTCCGATGGACTACACCCCGTGTGCCCTGACCGACGACAAGCATCCGCACCGGACGACCAACGCCCACGAGCTGGCCCTGACCGTGGTGTTCGAGTCGGGCCTGCTTCACCTGGCCGACCGGGTGAGCGCCTACCGCAACCTGCCCGACGCCCCCAAGGCGCTCTTGCGGGACGTGCCCGTCGCGTGGGACGAAACCCGCTACGTGGCCGGCGTGCCGGGCCAGTCGGCCGTGCTGGCTCGTCGCAAGGGTGATACGTGGTATCTCGGCGCGATCAACGGACAGAACCAGCCGCTGCCTCTCTCCGTGCCGCTGGCGTTCCTCGGCCAAGGCCGTTTTGAGGGCACGCTGATCAGCGACGGCCCGCAGCCCCGCGACTTCGCCTCCCGGCCGGTGCAAGCGACGTCGGGCGACTCGCTGGAAATGTCGCTGTTGCCCTACGGCGGCAGCGCGATCCAGTTGAAGCCGAAGCCGTAAGGTGCGGCGGATACCCCTATGTCGAAGGGCGATTGTCCCTTTTGGCGGCCTGGCCGGTTGCATGGCGGCCGTCGGCGCAATATTCTGAGAGAGTTGCGCGGTAGCTTGCGCTGACATTGTCTTTGCAGCTTTGATCCCTGGTAGGCAAGAACATGCGATACGCGATTCTCCAGACGTCGATCCTCCTCGGGCTGTGCCTCACCCTGAACATGACACTCGCCGCCGAGCCTCCGCGTGACTGGGAGAACCCGCAGGTCACGGGGATCAACAAAGAAGCCCCCCGGGCGACTCGCTCCTGGTTTGCCGATGCCAAAGCAGCCCTGGCCGGCGAGCCGGCGGCCTCGCCTTACTACCGGTCGCTCAACGGCCAGTGGAAGTTCCACTGGGTGGCCAAGCCGGCCGACCGGCCCCAGGAGTTCTTCAAGCCCGACTTCAACGACTCCGCGTGGAA
>JBDKTH010000777.1:0-9674 GCA_039680305.1 Thermoguttaceae bacterium
GACGCACTTTGGCAAGGCCAGGCGGCCCGGGCTGACGGAACCGGCCGATCAGGCCGGGCTGCCGCATCCACGGCTGGGCTACTTCGGGGTGATCGACGAGCGGATTGACTTGGGACTGCTGGACACCTTGGCGGTCAGTCGCCCGGATTGGCAAATCGTGATGATCGGGCCGATGGCCAAAGTGGACCAGCGGCGGATCCCTCGCCACGAAAACCTCCGTTTCCTTGGCCGCCGCGATTATACGGAATTGCCCAACTACCTGGCCGGCTGGGACGCGTGCCTGTTGCCGTTTGCCCGCAACGACGCCACTCGCTTCATCAGTCCCACCAAGACCCTGGAATACATGGCCGCCGAGCGAGCGATCGTCAGCACGCCGATTAAGGATGTGGCCGAGCCGTACCGCCGCATCGTCTACCTGGCCGACTCGCACGACGGTTTTGTGCGTGCCTGTGACCGGGCGTTGAACGAGGAGCCCAGCGAGCGGACGCGGCGGCAAGAGGGGATGCGGCAGGTGATCGCCTCGACCTCCTGGGAGACGACTGTCGGTGAGATGGAAGCCCTGGTCGGCCAGGCGATCGCGGCGCGGAACGGAAGTGGCCGAACGCCGAGCCAGGAACCGCCCGAGCCAAGACGCTCGGACGATGCGGCGCATGCCGAGCCGCTGTCGCCGTCGCATCCCGTCGTGGTCATCGGCGCCGGGCCCACGGGGCTCAGTACGGCGTATCATCTGGGTGCGGATGCGCTCTTGCTGGAGCAGAACGATCGCGTCGGCGGCTGGTGCCGTTCGGTCGAAGTGAACGGATTTACGTTCGACTATGCGGGCCACATCATGTTCTCCAACGAGCCGTATGTTCACGAGCTTTACCAGCGTCTGCTGGGCGACAACGTCCACTGGCAGGATCGGGAGGCCTGGATCTACAGCAAGAACGTCTTCACCCGCTATCCCTTCCAGGGCTCGCTCTACGGCCTGCCGGCGGAGGTGATCAAGGAGTGCATCCTCGGCGCGATCGAATCGCGGTTCGGCTCGTTGGGCGGGGGAAACGGCAACGGGAAGGCCGGGCACAGCCTGCCGAGGACCAATGGGACCGCGGCCAACGGGCACTGCAAACCAGGGCAGGTGGAAGACTGTTGTGCCGACGGGACTGTCTTGACTCCCGCCGAGACCGAGCGACAATCCGAGCCTGAGCGTGCCGCCCCGGTTACGGGCCGACACGGCCCGGCTCCGACTACCGCCGCTCCGCCCACCGAGAACTTCGAGGAGTTCATCTACAGGGTCTGGGGGGCGGGCATCGCCAAGCATTTCGCGATCCCCTACAACCGCAAGCTCTGGGGCGTGCCCTTGACCGAGATGGAAACCTCCTGGCTGGGTGGCCGGGTGCCGATGCCGGATCTCGAAGAGATGCTCGACGGCGCGCTAAGCCCGAAACCGAAGCCGATGGGGCCGAATGCCCGGTTCGGCTATCCGCTGCGAGGCGGCTTTCAGGCCCTGATGGACGGCTTCCTGCCGCTCGTCCAAGGGCCCGTGCGGCTCAACACGCGCGTGGTGGCCATCTCGCCGTCGCGCCACACGCTCACGCTTGGCGATGGGACCACGGTTGCCTACGACTACCTCATCAGCACCATGCCGCTGCCGGTCTTGGTGCGTGCGATGGGGGAGGAAGCCCCGCCGGAAGTCCGCCGGGCGGCTGCTGGACTTCGCTACGTTTCGGTGCGGTGTGTCCATTTGGGGATCGGGCGGGAAAATCTGACCGAAAAGCACTGGATCTACTATCCCGAAGACACGGTCTTCCACCGCATCTTCGTCCAGGGGAACGCCAGTCCCCACTGCAATCCGCCGGGCGGCTTTGGCCTGACTTGCGAGATTACCTATTCTGCCCAGAAGCCGCTCCCATGCGATGGTCAGGCTCTGATCGACCGGTGCATTGCCGACTGCCGGCAGGTGGGCATGATCCGGGCGGACGATCCGATTTGGGCGGCGACCCAGATCGATCTGCCCCACGCCTACGTGATCTACGACCACGCCCGGGCTCAGAACGTGGCCACGATTCGCCACTGGCTCTCTGGGCAGGACATCCTTCTGGCTGGACGCTACAGCGAGTGGGAAGACTATAATTCCGACCACGCCTTCATCGCCGGCAAGAAGGCGGCCGAACAGGTCCGCAATCGCAGCCGGCGGGTCTTGCGAAACTCGTCGCGACCCTTAGAATCAGTGCATGCAGGAGGCTGAAGACGGCCAATTCCGGGAGGGAGGTCGGTATGAGCAATGGCATTCTCAAGAAAGACGATGCGGTGCCGCCGGCCGGCGCGGCGGCCGGTGCCAAAGATCCGGTGCAGGCATGGAAGGACACGGCAGCCCGATTTCTGGCAGCGGTCCCCTATGAGCAACGCGAGGCCGTGGAGCCGCTCTTGCAGCAGCCCCACTACGGCAACCTGGGGCTGCGCAACTGGATCGACGCGATTGCCAGCCAGGGCGCGGTCCTGCCCGAGAGGATTCCGGCGGCGGTGATCGACGTCTATCTCGAAGACGCCGAAGCGATGCCGCTCTATGAATGCGAAGAGTGCGGCCTGGCCGTGCCCGTTCGCCCCAACCGCCTCCTCGGTCCGGACGCCGAACCGGAGAAGGTCTTCTTCCCCGAGTGCCCGGCCTGCGGTGGGCGGACTGGCTATTACCTCTACCGAACCAGGGATATTGCGTCCCAGCTTCGGCATACCAAACCGCGATAGACAGGTTTGACGTCGGCCGCGGGTTTGGGCTATAAGAGAAGGAAGAATGACGAAGGACGAAAAACAAATGACGAATGAATGACGAAACCCGAATGACGAAAGGGAGGCGGCTGGTGCCCGTCGTCCCATTCGTGCTTCGAGTTTTAGGCATTCATTCGTCATTTGTTTTTCGACATTCGTCATTCTCCCCACGCCGGCACCGCTATCACATCTCCGTCCCCTGCCACGACGGCATTTCCCCCTCTCACCGCAAGGAAGCTCTTGCCCATGATCGGTCCGATCGGCTCGCTTCATGGCTACCCGCGGCCCCAGTTGGAACGCAGCGGGTGGCAGTCGCTCAATGGAATCTGGGATTTCGCGCTCGACGCCGAGTCGCAATGGAACCGGCCCGAGCAGATCGCCTGGAACGGCGTGATCCGGGTGCCCTTCGCGCCCGAGACCAAGGCCAGCGGCGTGGAGAACCGGGGATTCTACCGTGCGTGCTGGTATCGCCACGCCTTTGAGCGGCCAGAGCTGTCAGAGGGCGAGCAGGTGATTCTTCACTTCGGCGCGGTGGATTACGCGGCCTCGGTGTGGGTCAATGGCCAGCTGGTGGTCCGACACGAGGGCGGCCACACGCCGTTTGAGGCCAACCTTACCGACGTGCTCACGGCCGACGGGCCGCAGACGATCGTGGTCCAAGCGGAAGACGATCCCCACGATTTGGCCAAGCCCCGCGGCAAGCAGGATTGGCAGCTCGAACCGCATTCGATCTGGTATCCGCGCACGACGGGGATCTGGCAGACCGTCTGGCTGGAGATCGTGCCGTCCACGTTGATCGACTATCTTCGCTGGACGCCGTCGCTGGATCGCTGGGAGATCGGCCTGGAGGCCCGGCTCGATGGCCATCATCGCGAGGGCTTGCGGTTGAACGTCAAGCTGCACCAGGGCAATACCCTGCTGGCCGACGACACCTATGCCGTGGTGGCCGGCGAGGTGCACCGGCGGATCGGACTGTCGGACCCCGGGATCGACGACTACCGCAATGAGCTGCTCTGGAGTCCGTCCAAGCCCACGTTGATTCACGCTCAACTCCAGCTGCTCGACGACGCTGGGCAGGTGCTTGACACGGTTCGCAGCTACACCGCCTTGCGTTCGATTGGCGTTCAGGGCGACCGTTTCGTGCTCAACGGCCGGCCGTGCCCGCTGCGCATGGTGCTCGACCAGGGCTACTGGCCCGACACGGGCTTGACCCCGCCGAACGACGACGCCCTGCGCCACGACGTGGAACTGGCCAAGGCGATGGGGTTCAACGGCGTGCGCAAGCACCAGAAGATCGAGGATCCCCGCTACTTGTACTGGGCCGACACGCTCGGGCTGCTCGTGTGGGAGGAGATGCCCAGTGCGTACCGGTTCACGAAGCGATCGGTCCAGCGACTCACGCGCGAGTGGACCGAGGCGATCGCTCGCGATCTGAGCCATCCGTGCATCATCGCCTGGGTGCCGTTCAACGAATCGTGGGGCGTGCCGGATTTGCCCGACAGCCCCGGCCAGCGGCACTACATCCAGGCCCTGTATCACCTGACCAAGACCCTCGACCCGACGCGTCCGGTGGTCGGTAACGACGGCTGGGAGAGCGTGGCCACGGACCTCCTCGGCATTCACGACTACGACCACAAGCTCGAACACCTGGCCCATCGCTACGGGACCGACGAGGTTCTGCCGCAGTTGTTCAAACGCGAGCGGCCCGGCGGCCGGATGCTGCTGGTGGGCGACGCCACGCCCGAGGAGCAGCCGATCATCCTCACCGAGTTCGGCGGCATCGCCTACGCAGACGATTCCACGCGGACCTGGGGCTACACCCGAGTGGAGAACGCGAAGGCACTTGCCGAGCAGTACACGCGGCTCCTGAGCGTGGTCGGTTCCCTGCGCGTCCTGTCGGGCTTCTGCTACACCCAGTTTGCCGACACCTACCAGGAAGCCAACGGCCTGCTATACGCCGACCGGACCCCCAAGATCCCGTTGGAGACGATCCGCAACGCGACCTGCGGCGTCGCCGATGCCGAGCAGACCGTCCAGTGGCGTGAGCGTCTGATGGAGGTCTTGCGCGGCCGCGCCTAGTGGGTAGCCGCTTGCGGCTTAGCCCTCCTATTTCCGACGCGACTTGGCCGTCTTCGTCGTCTTCAGCGGCTTCGTAGCCTTCGTAGCTTTGGGACGCTGCTGCTTGATGGCCGCCTTGTAGTTGGGATTATTGGCCTGACCGGTCAGCTCGTAGAGGAACCGACTGGCGATCGTGGGACGGGGCTTGCCCCACTTGCGACGACTGAGGGCCATCGTGAGCGTCAGGCGTTTTTGTGCCCGGGTGACCCCCACGTAGCAGAGCCGGCGTTCCTCGTCGATGGCCGATTCGTCGCCCTCGACCGATCGCCGATGCGGCAAAAGTCCCTCTTCCATGCCCACCATGTAGACCTCAGCAAACTCCAGCCCCTTGGCCGCATGGAGTGTCATCAGGACGATCGCGTTCTTGGCCAGCATGTTCTCTTTTTCGCGGTCGTCGTCGGGCGTGGTCAGGGCCACATCGTGCAGGAAGCCGACCATGGACGGCTCGGGGGAGCGATCGCAGTAGCTGGCCAGGGCATTGATCACTTCTTCCACGGCCCCCCAGCGGGCGTCCTGCTCCTCTTGCTCCGTGTAGAGCCGGGCCAACTCCTCCTTGTAGCCGATCTCATGGATCAGGGCCCGGGCCACGTCGACCGGCGACTGGTGGTCCAATTGCTCCCGGTAGCGGTTCACCAAGGCGCGGAACTTGGCGACGCCGGCCACGGCGGGGGCAGGGATGTTGGCCAGCTTCTTGGCCTCCGGCAGCGTCTCCCAGATCGGCGTGCCCTGACGCACGGCGTTTTCCAAAAGCCGCGTCACCGTGGCCTGGCCGATGCCCCGCGGGGGCGTGTTGATCACGCGGAGGATGGAGACTTCATCCAGCGGGTTGGCCAGCACTTTCAAATAAGACAGGATGTCGCGGACTTCCTTGCGGTCGTAGAACGAGGTGCCGCCGACCAGGACGTAGGGCAGCTTGGCCCGGCGCAACTCCATCTCAAAAGCCCGGGGCTGCTCGTTCGTGCGAAAGAGGATGGCCAGCTCGCGCGGCTGGCGGATATTGGCGTGGATCCGCGAGGAGATTTCCTCGACCACCGTTTTGGCTTCGGTCTCTTCGCTGTCGAACTGCAAGATCCGGGGCGCCTCGCCGCAGAAGGTGGCCTGAAGGGTCTTGTCGTGACGCACTTTATTGAAGGCGATCAGCCGGTTGGCCCAGGAGATGATCTCGTAGGTCGAGCGGTAGTTGGTCTCCAGCCGGACGACCTTGGCCTCGGGCCAGTCGCGTTTGAAGTTGAGGATGTGGGTCACTTCGGCCCCGCGCCAGCCGTAGATCGACTGGTCGTCGTCACCCACCACGCACAGGTTGCGGTGCTCGTCGGCCAGGGCTTTGACGATCCGGTACTGGCTGCCGTTGGTATCCTGATACTCGTCGATCAGCAGGTGATCGAAACGCCGGGCCTCCTGCTGCCGGGCCTCGGGGAATTCCTGGAACAACTGCTCGGTGCACAGCAGAAGGTCGTCGAAGTCCACGGCCCCGGAGGCCTTGAGCGTCTTCTGGTAGCGGCGATAGGCGATCGAGCCGAGATGCTCCTTGTCGGTCTGGGCGAGCGTCGCGGCTTCTTCCGGGCGGATCGACGCGGTCTTCCAGCGGCTGATCAGGTTGATCAGATCGCCGGGACGCAGCACGGCCTCGGGCACGCGGATTTCCCGCAAGGCCGCGCGCGCGACGCTTTCCTGGTCGCCGCGGTCGTAGATCGCAAAGCTGGCCGGATAGCCCAGGTGCGTGATGTTGCGGCGCAGGATTCGCACGCACAGGGAGTGGAAGGTCGAGACCTCGGGCTTCTCCTTGCGCTTCTTGCCCAACAGCGAAGTGACGCGTTCCTGCATCTCGCCGGCCGCCTTGTTGGTGAAGGTCACGGCGAGGATCCGCTCGGGGCGGACGCGGTGGCGGATCAGGTTGGCGATGCGAAAGGTGACGACCCGGGTCTTGCCCGTCCCGGCGCCAGCCAGGACCAGCAGCGGCCCGGAAAGTGTAGCGACGGCGTCAAGTTGCGGGGGGTTTAGATCCATAGGTCGACGACATCTCCGCCCAACGGAGGGGTTGGGCCGTGGGGCAAACCTTCGATCGTAGAGCGTCAGCGCTGCTTGCGGAAGGGGACCCTCAAACGGGAGCCGACCTTGCGGGTTCTCCAGAAGGGTCTTATACTTCACGGTTTGTTGTGTATAACCTCGGCACGGCCGCTGGGGTGAGTTCATCGAGCAAGCTCAAAAGGTACCGAGGAACATGAAAAGCGAAGAACGCCACAAGCTGCAAGAAAACGTGTTGGCGAAGTCGCTCACCGGCGTTGTGGAACGCGTCGGCCCCTATATGAACGCCATCCTGGCAGTGCTGCTGCTGGTGATTGTTGTGTTCGGCGTGTGGAAATGGTGGCATCAGCAGAGTGCCTCCGCGGCTGGCAATGCGTGGGATGACCTCTATGCGGCGATCGGAGCCAACGATACGGCGGCGCTGGATCGGGTGGTCGAACAGAATCAGGGGACGGAAGTGGCCTACTGGGCCGCAACCCTGTCGGGTGATATCCACCTCGCCTCGGGATGCCAGGATCTCTTTTCCAACAAGGCCACGGCCAGCCAAGAGCTGCAAAAGGCCGTGGAAAAATACCTGTTGGTACGCAGCGAGAGCAGCACGGCCGCCCTCCGCGAGCGGGCGACCTTTGGCTTGGCCCGGGCCTACGAGGCACAGGCCGGCACCCGTCAGTCGCAGGGGGAACTGTCCAAGGCGATCCAGTCCTACGAAGAGGTGGTGAAGAACTGGCCCAAGGGAGCGTACGCCGCGGCCGCCCAACAGCGGATCGAGGATCTGAAGGACCCGAAGACCAAGAGCTTCTACGACAAGTTTGCCCAATACGACCCGCAGCCAGCCTTCACGCCCGGCGGGCCGGGCAAGCCGCTGTTCGACTCCAAGAGCCTGCCTGAGGGGGCCCCGATTCCCGACTTCTCCAAGAAGCTCGACGACGCCGCTAAGGACAAGGAGCCCGCCAAAGACGAGGCGAAGCCGGTTGAGAAGGCCCCGGTCAAAGACGAGGCGAAGCCCGCCGAGAAGACGCCGGCCAAAGCCCCGGAAGCGAAGAAGTAGTCTCAAGGTTGACCCCTGAGACGCAATTGCCCGCCTGCAATCCAACCTGCGACCGGTGATCCCCGCGAGGGATGACCGGTCGCCGTTTTATGCGCGGAACCGTACCTGAGCATGGCCCCTGAGAAGTTGAACCTGTCGTCGTCTGAGCCGGTCGAACTGATCGTCGAGCCTGCGGAGGCGGGGTGGCGATTGGATCAGTTCCTCGCTCACTACTTGCCGCAGTACAGCCGGGTTCACCTGCGCCGGGTGATCACGGCCGGCGGGACGCAGGTCGATAGCCTGGGCGGCAAGCCGTCCTATCGTCTCAAGGCCGGCCAACGCGTCCGGATCGTGCTGCCGGAGATCCCGCGCGAGACGCCTCAGGCGGAAGAGATCCCCTTGGAGATCCTTTACGAAGACGACTACGTGGCGGCGATCAACAAGCCGCCGGCGATGGTCGTCCATCCGGCGCGGGGGCACTGGTCGGGGACCTTGGCCAGTGCGCTTCAGCACCATTTTGGCGGGCAACTGAGCACCGTGGGCGGGCCCACTCGCCCGGGAATTGTCCATCGACTCGACCGCGACACGAGCGGCGTGATCCTCGTGGCCAAAAACGACCTGGCCCACGGAAACCTGGGAAGCCAGTTCGAAGCCCGGACGATCCAGAAACAGTACTACGCCCTGGTCGCCGGCAATCCGCAACGGGACCGCGACGTGATCGATCGGCCGATCGGGATGCATCCGCTTCAGCGGGAAAAGATGGCGATCCGCCATGGCGACCCGTCGAGCCGCGAGGCCCAGACGTTCTACGAGGTGCAGGAGCGGTTCGACGGATTTGCCGCGGTGATCGCGTCGCCCAAGACCGGGCGCACGCATCAGATCCGCGTCCACTTGGACCACATCGGCTGCCCCGTGTTGTGCGACAAGCAGTATGGCGGCCGCTCCCAGATAACCCGGGGCGAAATCCGCCGCGATCCCAGCGACACGCTCGTGCTCTTGGACCGGCAGGCCCTCCATGCCCGACGCATCCGGTTCTTGCACCCGGTGACCGGCGAACCGATCGAAGTCGAGGCCCCGCTGCCTGCCGACATGGCCGCTGTGCTCGAAGATCTGCGGACCTACCGTCGTCTCGTCGCCCCAAAGTAGCAGGCACGCTCCGTCGTGCCTGCTACTTTGGGGGGCTCTTGCAAACGGCCGCCAATCTGGCACAATCAGGGGCATGCTGATCCCGCAGTTTTCCTTGCGATGGCTTTTGGGGACGACAACCCTCGTGGCGCTCGTCTGCGCGATGGTGGCCTGGGGGCTCGCCGGACATCGGTGGGCCTTGGCCGCGTCGATCGGCCTGGGGGCGTTGGTCGTGCTGATGCTGGTTTACTCGCTCGTTTTCGCGGCGGTCTGGGGACTTTCGCTGGTCGTGTCCCGAGGGGCCAAACCCGGACAGTCGCCGTTTCAACCCAGTTCACGATCCTAAAGCGGCAACCGCCAACGGCGGTCGAATATGGGGCGGATGTACGTGAAGACATCGGTCAAGCCAGTCCGACGCCTCCTGCCGCTGGTCGGCCTGTTGGCGGCGGTCCTGGCCGTCGGCAGTCCGGCCTATAGCGCCGATGGCGAAAGTGGCACCTCGCACGCCAACACCGCGGTCGGGTTGGGCGTCACGATCGACACCCGTTGGCTGGACGGCCCCGGCTACCGGCCGGTCACGATCACCGTCACTCCCGCTGCGCCCACCACCGTCGACCGGACGCTGACCGTCCAG
>JBDKTH010000034.1:0-3050 GCA_039680305.1 Thermoguttaceae bacterium
CACGATGACGCCGATCGCGATAATCCGTCCCTTGGCCGCCTTGACGCCCCGCCAGCCGTTGATCCAGGTGTAAAGAATCAGCGGAACGAGGGTGGCCACCAGACAGGTTGCCTTCACCGCCAGAAACGCCGTGAGGCTCCCACGGCGGAGAGCTACCCACAAAAGATCCGCCTCCGCGGGAAACACCTCGATGGACACGGCGAAAAGCAGGCTGACAAAGACCAGCCATCGCCCCCGCACGGCAGGCTCGCCCGATGCGGCAGGAGGATCACACGCGGTTTGAGGCGATTCGTAAGGATTCACTCCGGCTCTCATTCATCCTCTCCGTGGCTGTCCCGGGAATCGTCGACGCGGCTCCGGGATCCAATGGCGGGCCACGAGCGCGACGCACCCGCCGACGACGGCAACGAGTGCGCCGATATCCAGGATCGCGACGAGCCAGTGATGGTGCCCGCCCGCCGAGCGTGATTGCACGTGCAGGAATTGGCTGGTGTTGAGCATCACAGGGGCGAGGAAGACCGCCGCAACACCGCCCCAGAACACCGCCCGGCGGGAAACACGCTGCTGCGGGGCCGCGTTCGACGACTCGTGTTGTGGCGATTCGTAAGGGTTTGATGGCATGCTGTTTCGTCCGGACGAACGGAAGGCGTAGTGGCTGCGATGCCACTGTGCGATGAAGCCTTACGCGTTCGTTTTAGGCTTCGCCTGCACGGCCTTTCCTTCCCGAAAAGGATACAAGGTAATACGAAACGTGGCTCCACAATCGGCCATCCGACGGAGCGTTTCGTTCGACAGTCCCTGGTTGAAGGACCAGGGTTCATCGCCGCAGTCGTAACCGACGTTGAATTCCCGCTTGGTGCAGCTATCCCAACACGTGCGAGCGTCCCCCGATGCGGATTCGATGGCGGAAAGCATCGCAACGATGTTGTGATCAGGCTCATCGAACGACTCAACGGTCTCGAAAGTTACGTACCAATTGCCGTCGTCGCCAAGTGTCGGCGCGAGCGGGCGAACTTCGGCGGATTCGAAATGCGAAATGAGAGGCGTCAGGGAGATCGGCGCCACCAGGTCGAGGTCGGTATTGAGATACTGGATCTGCGGAACGTCTGCCATAGGTTCACTCACCCAACGAAAGTCGCTCCCCCCCTCGCCCACCGTGCCGCACCGAGCGTCGGCTCCCGGTCACCAGTTCCATTCTACCGCTCATGGCCAATGCCACCCCATATTGCCAACGGTTACAGGAAGCACGATACAGTGGTGCATCAAATCACTCAGCACCAAGCCGCAGGCAATCCCCAGAATCGCTCCACTCGTTCGCGGCGACCGCCAGAAGAACGGCGCCACCAAGAACAACGGAATGCTCCAGAACATGTGATGGATCTGCAAGAGCAGTGGCGCAGTCGCATTGAACTCGACGGCGGTGACGCGGGCTGCAAACCGGAGATAGAGCGTCACCCCCTCCACGACGACCGTCGTTGCGAGAGTCCATGCTATGCAATCGCGGTAACGTATTGCCCTTGTCTGATCCACCGCTTGCCCGCTCCCCTTCGTGTTTCGCCCTTTGGGCATTCTTTCGTCATTTGGCTTTTCGCTATCGGCTTCAAAGAGCAGGGAGGACCAGCGATCTATCGTCCGCCGCATCTACTGGCTTTTCCCATCTGCAACAGAAACCCTCGCACCAGGATACTCCGCCAGCAGTTGTGCGTACACAGGGACTTCACGGAGGAGACGACGAATTCTCCGTTGGCTGAGGCGTCGCAAGCGACTGTGACACTCGCCACATACCCGTAGCGGGAGCTGGACTACGATGTTGTGCCCCAGGTCTTCGCGTCGCTCATCCAGCAAGGCCCAACTGAGGAGAGCCCATACGGGCCAGAACGGCAGAATAAGCACGGAGAACACGGCGAACGCCCACCGCCCCTTTCCAGGGCCACGCTTCCACACGCGCTCGCACTCGACGCGGATCTTGACGATGTCGTCCGTCACCAGGCCCGTCAGGGCGCATTCTCTCGTCGGGGGCAACGTGCCTTCAGAGATCATTCGGCGAACCGTATCCACGATCCCCGCTTCGAACTTACCCTGTCCCGCGGACTGACGTAGTTCGCTGAGTCGCGGAACTGCGAGAGATCGCGTACATTGGCACTGGACTGTGGTGCCGGCCAACACAGCCGTGACCGGCACCCGCTTGCCACAGGGACACTCCACAAAGTAGTCCATGCTCAAGTCTCCGAAACCACCAAACTGCAGCCTGTCGCCCACGGAGTGTTGTCCCGCTTTGTTCCGCTATGGGCTCTCTCGCAGCCTTTCTCGAACTTCCATGAGAATACGTCCGAGCATGTTTTTGCCGCTGCCATCGCCGCCATTGCCCCAATAGGCATCGTTCGTCGTATGCTCAACAAGCATTGCGTCCCCGGTGTCAAGGAGTTGTTTCCGCAGGCTTTCGTGCTGCGAGAACTTGGCGAAGACTGCCTGGCGCATGATGTCATCTTTGACCTGCTCCCAATCCGAGCGAAGCGGCCGCGTGCGATCGCGTCCCATCTTGGCCGCTTTCATCGGAGACGGCTCACATCGGATCGCCTCCGAGTGGTCTTCGCCCAGAAACTTCTGAGCCTGAAAATAGTGCTCCGACGTAGGCCACGTCTTCCCCTCCAAAGCAATCGGGAAGAGCGCGAAGTTGGAAAAACAGCCGAAGGGGTCTGTCACACGGTAGAAGTGGATGACGTTTGCCATAGGATCGAACGAGCCAATGCTTCTCTGGCCGCCAATGATGCCCCAAAGACTTCCCTGAGGATGGCCGACTTTGCTTCCATTGTAGGTCAACCAGGGATCGCCCGAAAGCCCCATCGTGCCCTGTTCTCGCGCCTTGTGGGGCTTTCTCTCCGGCAAGCTCACGATGTCCCCAACGCGCTGCCCCGGTGGGGCAGTTGAAGATGGCCCCGCGATTCAACGCTGGGAACCGTTCGCCAACAATCCGACTCATCCCGGAGGGACGATGGAACGATCAAGGTCGGGATCAGCCGTCCCTGCAGGACGCTCGATGATCCGTGCGG
>JBDKTH010000635.1:0-4716 GCA_039680305.1 Thermoguttaceae bacterium
CGTCCAGCCAAACACTGCCACCACCGCCAGTGATGCGATCAGCCGTATCCCGTGGTCCTGAAATCGCACCACGTAGTCGACCAGCCCTAACAGCATCACCGCCCCGATTACCCCCCCAATCACCCAACTCAGTCCATACAGCGCCAGCAGCCGCTGTACCCGGCTTCGCAGCTTACCGATTCGTTGTTTTAGTAGATGAGCCATTGGGAGATCGCAAACAGTGTTCCGTCTTACTCAACCTTCAATTCATCATTCATCATTCTGCATTTTATACCATTCCCCCGGCCTTGCGCAGGATCCACTCCGTGGTCAGCAGCACCAGGAACAGCACCAACAAGGGCCACGTGTTCCACAGCGGCTTCGGGGGAAGCGACTCGATCGGCACCTGGCGGCCCTCGGGCAGGTCACGCAGGAGGTGATCGGCGGTCGAAAATGTGTAGAACTTGCCTTTGGTCAGCTCTGCCGCCCGTCGCAGCTCGGGGGCATCCATCTCGACTTTTTCGAATTCGCCGGGCGGGGCAGTCACGGTGAAATCCACTGCGGGCGCACGGCCCTGGGAGGCCGGGATGGCGACCCAGGCGTGGTAGGAACCAATCGCCGGTTTGCTCAGCAGACCCTCGAACACGCCCCGGCTGGTGGCCGTGCGACGCAGGGCGATCCGCTCGGTCTTGTGGTCCTTGTGCTCCAGAACGACCGTCACGCCGTCGTCTTCGGCCGGGGCGAGCCGCTCGTCCACAAACTTGGCACGCAACAGCACCGCGTCGCCGCGCCGATACTCGCGCCGATCGGCCGAGAGCACGACGGAACCCCGGCCGTCGGAGAGCTTGGATCGGGCGAGGAACCGGATCGTCTGGATCCAGTAGCGAGCGAAGAAACCGTCGCCCACGCGCCATCGCCATCGCCACGTCTCGTCGGTCGCGTGAAACAGCACCTTGCCGGCGCCCACATACTGCATGCAGATGACCGGCAGCCGATGGCCCTCGTGGCCCAACTTGTTCGGATGCTCGGCCAGGACGCGGACGCCCGGCTTCAGGTCCGGAGCTTCGACGAGCCAGTACAACGGCGCCAGGCGGGCCCAGACCTTGGCCGTTTCGGCCGGCGTGTCGCCCAACTGCATCTGTGGACTGGCCAGACCGAGATCCGTCGGCTGGACGACGAACCCTTCGGTGAGCGTTTCGGTCGGCTCGGGGTAACGCACCGTGTTCGGGTTGAACGGCAGCAGCCGGGCCAGGGGCGTGTCGCGGAAGGCCGCCGGCATGAACCGCGGGCCGGCGATCAAGACCAGGGCCCCGCCCTTCCCCGGCTGGTCGACGAAGTCGGCCAGGTTCTGGAGCATCGAGGCGCTGAGGAGTCCCGGGTTGACGTCGCCGAGGATAACGACGTCGTACTTGAACAGTTCCTCCCGGCGCACGGGGAAGCCTCGCAGCACGCCCTCCCCCTGTTCCGCGTATTCCAGATCGGCCTCTTGGAGCACGGTGTTCAGTTCGATCGTGGCGTCGCGCTGGAGCATGTTGCGAAGATAGCGGAACTCGTAGCTCGGATAAGCCTGAACGAGGAGCACGTGGATCTGCTCCTTGCGCACGCGGACCGTTCGTTCCTGCCGGTTGTTTTCGGTCTCCAACTCCCCTTCGAGCGGTTCCACCTCGACCGTGTAGCGGAACTCCCCTTCTTCCGTCGGCCGATAAGGGAGCCGAACCTGTTGCGACTGCCCCTCGGGCCCAACCTTGATCTTCTGTTCGGCAAGGACTCCCGGCTTGTCCTTCTGACGCAAGACGACCCGGACCTCCCGTCCGGCAAAGCCGCTGCCGCTCAGCTTGGCCTCGAAATAGACGATGTCGTTCAAGAAGACCACGTCTTCGACCATCAGGTCGGTCAGTTTCAGGTCGCGAACCGGCTGCTCGTCGCCCAAGCCGATGCAGAACAAGGGGACGCCTTTGCGCCGTGCTGCCGCGGCCGCGTCGGCCAGGTCCGGGCCATCCGTGTTGATGCCGTCGCTCAGCAGGATGATCGCCGCGGGTGGGCTGCCCCGCAGATCGTCCTGCACGGCACGCACCGCGGCTCCCAACCGGCTCGCCTCGCCCGTGGGCTCGAGCGACTTGATCTGTTTGACCAGGTCCGTTGTCCCGCTGGCCTGACTGGGAGCCAGTCCCGTGAGGAAGTAGACCCGAAGCTTGTAGTTCTTCTCCAGCGCGGCGAGCAGGGAGCCGTCGCGCTCGACCAACAGCGACCGGGCCAGGTTCCAGCGGCTCACCTCGTCCAAGCCGCTCTGGCCGAGTCGTGCGAGCAGGGCCTTGCGCGTCGCGTCGTCGTAGCGATCGGCAATCGTCATGCTCAACGAATCATCGACCAGCACTGCCACGTAGGGCAAGCCTGTGCGACTGAGCGAGATGGCAAACTGCGCGAGCATCACGAGGACGATTGCCACCAACGACACGCGGATCGTGGCCAGGCTCGCGCGGAGCATGGCCGGCGCCTCGCGATTCTCGCGGAGGTAAATCGTCACGACGAACACCAGGACAAAGACCACGAACAGGAACGTGAGCCACGGCGGCCAGCCCCAGCTGTGTTCGAGGCTCCAGACCGTACCCTCTCCGGGCCCGGTCTGGATGCCGAGCAGCCGCTCAATCCAAGTTGGTACGGAACTGGTCATTGGGTGTGGTGTCCAAAACGCCAGGCCAAAAAGGTCTCGGCCAGCAGAAGCCCTAAGACGCCATAGAGAAGCCCCTTGGGCAGACCGTTGCGGCGGTTGGCCCGCGTCGACGGCTGCTCGTCGAGATTCTCCCAGGTTGTCTGATGGACGAACGAAACGCCCGGCCACACGTCGTCGCGCAGCTCCTTGGCGGTCAGGTGCGCCAGATCGCTTTCCGCGGGATCGACGTTCACCGCGTAGACTTCGCTCTGGGCCGGGGGCGGGGGAAACTTCGCGGTATAGAGGCCGCTTTGGCTTGTGTCGGGATAACTCCAGATCCCGTAGTTGCCCTCCATCTGGGGGCGGAGTTGTTCGCTGCGCCCGTCGGGCAACTGGAGGGTCAGCGGGGCGTCAACCGCCGTGGCGAGCGACCCGCCGAGGGGATCGCCCACGCGCAGGTTCCGCTGTTCCATCTGGCCGCCCACGGCGTAGGCCAGAAGTTCCTGAACGATGGGCACGTAGCTGGGCCAGAGCGGCATCAGCGTCCACGACGTGTCGGCCGACGTTGCCACGAGGATCACCCGGCCGCGACGGACCGGTTCTTCGACAACCAGCGGGCTGCCATCGCCCAGACGCAAGGCCACCTTGGCTTGTGAATCCTTGGGCAGGAGAAGCTTGATGTACTTGTGCACCGGGGTGGTCAGCAGCCCGGCCTTTTCCTGGCCGCGGAACTCCCGGACAATCGGATGGGCATAGTCGAGCGGATCGAGGCGGAACTGGTTCTTGGCCACGACCTCGCCGAGCCGAGCCGGCAAGATCCGCGTCTGGCCCGGTGGCTGGCCGGCCAGTTGGCGGTTGTAGTTGTCGGCCACGACCTGGTCGCCGAGGAAAAATACCAGGCTGCCACCGCTGCTCAAGTAAGCGTCGAGCACGCGGGCTTCGCTGGAGGTGAATTGAGCCACGTTGGCCAGGAAGATGCAGTCGAATCGCCCCAGGTCCGACTCCAAGAGCGTGCTTTCCGGCAGAATCTGAGCATGGACGGTCGCTCGCCCCTGCGGCTCCCCTTGCGGCGCCAGGGCCAAGGCCAGCATTCCGGCCGTTCCTTCCAGCGACTTGCCCGACGGGCGCCCATCGATGCACAAGACCTCGATCGCCTGCTTGACCGGCATGGCCAGATAGCGGTGGTTGTCGATGTCCAACGCATCCGTGGCCAGGCGAACCTCCAACTGATGGTCGCCCGGCGTTTCGAAGCGGTAGTCCAGCGGAAGCTTGGCCTCGCCGCCGGCAGGCAGGTCGAGGTTCTGTTGCTTCACGCGTCGTCCATCGACGAGGAGTTCCAGGACCTGCCGGTTGCGGGCCTGACGCCCGAAGTTTTTCACGTGAGCCTCAAGTCGTACGTCGCGGTTGGGGGTAGCCAGCGATTGTCCGGCACGGAGATCCGTGACGGCCATGTTCTCGGCATCCGGCTGACCGAGATCGATGACGGTCAGATTGGCCGACGCGGCCAGCCGCTGTGCCCGATCGCGCGACGTGGCGGCCGTGCGATCGTTGAGCCAGCCGACCCGGCCGAGGTCGGTGAAGAAGTAGATCTCTTCCCGTGCCAGTCGCGGATGCTCGCGCCGGGCCGTCTTCAGCACCTCCTCGACTTTGGCCAGCGTGGCCGGCAGGTCGAGGGTGGTGTGAGGAAGACGCAGGTTTTCCAACTCCTGGAGGAAATCGCGGGGCTCGAAAACTGGGTTTCCCACGATGATCCGCGGCGGGGAACTCATCAGCACCAGGGTAAACCCGTCGCCCTGCGGGCTTTCTTCGACCAGTCGGGCCGCCAGTTCTTTGGCCCGGTCGAAGCGGCTCTTGTCGCCCGGCTTGTAGGCCATCGAGAAGGAGCCGTCGACGACCACGACCCGATGGGTAGGCTCGCCGACCACAAAGGCAAACCCGCCGCGCTGGAGGAACGGCTCTGCCACGGCCAGTACCATGAGCGCGACCAGGAGCATCCGGATCGCCAACAAAAGCCACTGCTCCATGCGCAGCCGCCGGCGACTGCTGCGCATCGCGGCCAGCAGGTATTCCATGGCGGCCCACGACAT
>JBDKTH010001347.1:0-2804 GCA_039680305.1 Thermoguttaceae bacterium
GTGCCGTGTTGGGGGCTTACGGTAACTTCACGACCAACGCCCCCGTCGTTCTCAACGGTGGCACGCTTGGACAACTGGGAAAGGACAACACGGCCACCGGCACCTGGAGCGGCGCCGTGACCGTCAACTCCTCTTCGGTCCTGAGCACCAAACCGACCAGTTACGCGGGAGGAAACCTGACGCTTACCGGCCCGGTTGGCGGCGACGGCGGATTAACGATTGCGGGACCGTACACGGTGACCCTCAGCGGCGCCAACAGCTACAAGGGCGCGACGAATGTCACAAGCGGCATCCTCAAGATGGGGGCCGCCACCGGTTTGGGAAACACCTCGGGCGTGACGGTCAACGCCGGCGCAACGTTCGACTTCGGCGGCTTCAAACTGGGGAAATCGTTTACCATTGCCGGCAGCGGCACCGCTGGCCAAGGGGCCCTGATCAACACGGGCACCAGCGTTTACGACGACGCCTTCAATCTCACGCTCTCGGCCGATGCGACGATCGGCGGCACCGGGCGCTTTGACATCGCCACGAGCGGCAGACAACTCAACGGCGGCGGCTTCACGCTGACCAAGAAGGGCACGAACCAGATTGCGATCCGCGGCACGGTCACGAACCTCAAGGGGCTGAACGTCGAACAAGGGACCGTCTATTTCGAAAACGCCAATCAGAACCTTCCCACGACCTCGATCACCGTGTCCAGCGGAGCAATCCTCGGGGCCTGGGGGACCGTCGCCATCAACGCTCCCGTGGTACTCAACGGCGGAACCTTGGCCCAGATCGGGTACAATGACTCGGCCACCAGCACCTGGAGCGGTCCCATCACCCTCAACGCCGCCTCGACGGTCAGTACCAAACCGGGCAGCACCGGCGGAAACCTGAAGCTCACCGGCCCGATCAGCGGCGACGGCGGGCTGACCATCACGGGCCAGTACCGGTTGACGCTGGAAGGCAGTAATTCCTACAACGGCGGAACGACCCTGAAAGGCAGTACGCTCCTGGTCAATAATGCGTCCGGCTCCGGCACGGGCAGCGGGCTGGTCACGGTCGACGGCGGCGTCTTGGGCGGCACCGGCACCATCGGCGGTTCCGTCCACGTGAACACCGGCGCCATTGCTCCCGGGGCCAGTGTGGGCACGCTGACCATCGACGGCGACCTGACCCTTTCCAGCGGTGCATCGCTCAACTTCGAACTAGGCTCCCCAGGCATCGCCCATGTCGGCGGCACGTCCAACGATCTTCTGACCGGAATCAACGATCTGACGCTCGACGGCGTACTCAACCTGGCCGCTGCAACCGGCTTTGGTGCCCCCGAGCCGGGCCAGCAGTGGCGGTTGATCGAGTACAACGGCATGCTCACGGATAACGGTTTGGAACTGGGCAGCCTGCCGGCGTTGGAGCCCGGTCTGTTCTACTACGTGGACACCTCGACTCCCGGTCAGGTGAACCTGAGTATCGGAGCCCCCGAGCCCTCGTCGCTCGCACTGGCCGCCGTGGCCCTGCTCGGGATCGCCGTCGCGATGCACGGCGGTGTTGTGCGCCGTCCCCGGTGACGCAAAAGCTTGGTTCGATTGACGCATCTGAACATTGACAGGCGTCGGGGGGCCTACGATCATGAACCCCAGGCTGGAACGACCAGCCTCAAGGATCATTGGTCTGACACCTCAGGAAAAAGTGCCATGCATGCCTCCTCCTTCTGCCGATTCGTCGTTCTGCTGGGAATCCTGCTGGGAGCTACGTCTTACGCCGCCGGCGAAGACGCCAAGAAGTCGATCCGCGTCGGGATCGTCGGCCTGGATGCGCATGCCGTCCCCTGGACCAAGATCCTTACGGATCCGAAAACGCAGGCGCCGGCCAGCGACATGAAGATCGTGGCCGCCGTGCCCACGTTCAGCCCCGACATCCCCTTCAGCGCCGACAACATCGAGAAGAACAAGCAGGCGATGCGCGACATGGGCGTGGAGTTGGTCGACACGGTCGAGGCCCTGCTGCCCAAGGTCGACGGCGTGTTGATCCTGAGCATCGACGGCCGGCCGCACCTGGCCCAGGCCAAGCCGGTGTTCGCCGCACGCAAACCGCTGTTCATCGACAAGCCGGTCGCCTCCTCGCTGGCCGACATCGTGCGGATCTACGACCTGGCCAAGCAGACCGGCACGCCGTTCTTCTCCAACTCCTCGCTCCGCTACAGCCCGGGGATCTTCGGGATGCGCAACGATCCCAAGATCGGCAAGGTGCTCGGGTGCGACGCCTACAGCAACAACGCGCCGATTGAACCGAGTCACCCCGACTTCTTCTATTACGGGATCCACGGCTGCGAAGAGCTGTTTGCGATCATGGGCGAAGGCTGCAAGACGGTCAGCCGCGTGAAGACGCCCACGGCCGACCTGGCGGCGGGCGTTTGGGCCGACGGACGGCTCGGCACGCTGCGGGGCATTCAGCAGGGCCGCGTCGGGTTCGGGGCCACGGTGTTCGGCGAAAAGGGGATCGCCCCAGCCGGCAAGTTCGAAGGTTACGAGCCGCTCTTGGTGGAAATCGCCAAGTTCTTCAAGACCGGCAAGCCGCCGGTCACCCCCGAGCAGACCTTGGAGATCTACGCCTTCCTCGAAGGCGCCGACGAGAGCAAACGCCAGGGCGGCGTGCCAGTCACGCTGGAAAGCGTGCTGGAAAAAGCCCGCAAAGAAGCGGCTTCCGGCAAGTAGCGGGCAAGACTATTTCGCGATCGCCACGGCCGCCCGATCGGTCACCAGGAGCGGATAGTCGGCCAGCGGCAGCGAGGGGAATGTCCAGACGCCGGCCGTCGCGCTGCC
>JBDKTH010000563.1:0-1544 GCA_039680305.1 Thermoguttaceae bacterium
GACGCCGTCGGCATGGAGGCCCATGGCGCCGGGCTTCCCGGCGTCTACGACCGTGTGAAGCAGGCGATGATGCTCGAGACCGACCGGCCGTATGCCTTGCGTCAGGCGATCCTGGCCTGCCGCAAGGGCGGCACAGTCTCTGTCCCCGGCGTCTACGGCGGGTTTATTGACAAATTCCCGGCGGGCGCGATGATGAACAAGGCCCTGACGATCAAGACCGGGCAAACCCATGTCCAGCACTACATGCGCCCGCTCCTGGAACGAATCCAGAATGGCCAGATCGACCCAAGCTTCGTCGTCACGCATCGCATGCGGCTGGAAGACGCCCCGCAAGGATACGACATGTTCAAACACAAAGACGGCTGCATAAAAGTCGTGTTGACCCCGTAGGCATTTGTTCTGAAGACGGAGAAGAACCATGGAACAGCGACACTTGGGCAGTCAGGGACTGGTCGTTTCCACGCTCGGCCTCGGATGCATGGGGATGAGTGAGTTCTACGGCACTTCCGACGAAGCCGAAGCCATCGCCACCATCCATCGGGCGTTGGACCTGGGCGTGAGCTTCCTCGATACGGCCGACATGTACGGCCCGTTTACCAACGAGGTGCTGGTCGGCAAGGCGATCCACGACCGACGCCGTGAGGTGGTGCTGGCCACCAAGTTCGGCAACGAGCGGCGTCCGGATGGAGGCTGGGTGGGGATCAACGGCCGCCCGGAGTACGTGCGTCAGGCCTGCGAGGGCTCGCTGCGGCGACTGGGCGTCGATCAGATCGACCTCTACTACCAGCATCGGGTCGATCCCCAAGTTCCAATCGAGGACACCGTCGGCGCCATGGCCGAGTTGGTCCATCAGGGAAAGGTCCGTTACCTTGGGCTCTCGGAGGCCGCGCCCGCGACAATCCGCCGGGCTCACGCCGTTCACCCGATCACCGCCCTGCAAACCGAGTATTCGCTCTGGAGCCGGGACCCGGAGGACGAGATTCTTCCGACGGTCCGCGAGTTGGGGATCGGCTTTGTGGCCTACAGTCCGCTCGGCCGCGGCTTCCTCACGGGCCGGTTTCGGCGTTTTGAGGATCTGCCCGAGAACGACTTCCGCCGGAAGTCGCCCCGCTTCCAAGGGGAGAATTTCCAGAAGAACCTCGACTTGCTCGACCGGGTGAACGAGATCGCCACGGAGAAGCAGGTCACGCCCGGCCAATTGGCCCTGGCCTGGCTCTTGGCCCAGGGTGACGATATCGTACCGATCCCCGGGACCAAGCACCGCAAGTACCTGGAAGAAAACGTCGCCGCCCTGGAAATCACCCTCTCGCCGGACGACCTGGAACGGATCGACGAAGCCGCCCCCAAAGGAGCGACCGCCGGCCCTCGCTATGCCGACATGAGCACGGTCAACCGTTGAAGGACAGGGAGTCCGTATAGTAGATTAGACTAGATGGCCTGGCTGTGGGGAACGCCCTCCGTGGCGTTCCCTAATGGGTTTTGACGAACAGAACCGGTAAGGTAGGGCGGTGCCGAGCTTGCGAGGCCCGCCACTGCGTTGTCAC
>JBDKTH010001326.1:0-3620 GCA_039680305.1 Thermoguttaceae bacterium
GGCCGAGCTGACCGACAAGCTGCTCGAGTCGCAGCGCGAGTTGGTCCAGTCGCAGGGCGCGATCCAGCGGCAGCATGAAGCGTTGGAGGCCGCCCGGGCCGAAATGGCCCCGGCCAGCGCCGCGGCCGATCCATCTCAAGCCGCGCTGCGCGAGCAACTCCAACGCTTGGAACAAGAGCGGGCCCTGCTGACCCAAGAGCGCACGGTCCTGGAAACCGAGCTCGATTCGGTCCGGAACCGTGCGGCCGATCTGGCGGAGAATCTCGCCCAGCAGCAGCGTCAGATGGCCGAAGACCGCGTCCAGTGGGCGGAGGAACTGAAGTACCTCCGCCGCCTGGTCGAGCGGATCGCCCAGCAGAGCCCGGAACGGGAGGCGGTGGCTGCCCCGCCGGCGCCCGCCTCCGCGCCCACCCCAAGCCCCCGTGGGGAACCTTCCAGCCCCGGCGCCGATCCGGTGCTCGATTCGGTCATGGCCCAGTTCGCCATGCTCCAGAAGGATCTCTCCCAGCGTCGAAAAGCTACCGCGCCCGCTGAATGAAATTGAGGATTGGTATGCTATCGCAACGCAAGAATGCGCTCCTTTGGGTCCTGGTGCCAGCTTCCGTGGCCAGCCTGGGACTCGCCTGGCTGTTGGGGCAATCGATGTGGGCGGCGATCGGCGTCGTGGGGTTCGGCTATGTCGGCCTGCGGTATCACGCCCCGCTCCGGGACGCCTGCCGCCGCCTGATCGCCTCGCTCCGCAAGCGCGAGACCTCGCCGACGGCCCTCCGGACCGAACCGCTCGATCCGCAAGACACCGACGGCCTGATCGCTCAGATGCTCGGCCAGGCCCGCTATGCGCTGCTGCTCCGCCCGCAGATCGCCGAGAATCTCGGGGAACGGCAGTATCGCCGGGCGTTTGAGTCGCTGGAACATGGGATGGCCCTGGTGCCCGACGGCGAGGTCGTGCTCGGCGAAGCCGACGAGGCCCTGGATGACGACCAGCTGGACGAGGCCGAGCGGGCCGCCTGCAAGGGACGGGTGATCCGCGTGGAGCACTTCTTCCTCGATCGGTTCCCGGTGACCAACGAGCAATTCCGCGGCTTTGTCCAGGCCGGCGGCTACGAGCAGTTGAATCTCTGGGACGAGTCGATCTGGCCGGCGATCCTCGACTTTGTCGACCTGACGGGCCGGCCGGGGCCCGCCTTCTGGCAAAAAGGCCGTTACCCAGCGGGACTGGAACGGCATCCCGTGGTAGGCATCAGCTGGTACGAAGCCATGGCCTACGCCCGCTGGGTCGGCAAACGACTCCCGACCGACGCCGAGTGGGTCAAGGCGGCCAGTTGGCCGGTGAGCCTCTCGGCCTCCCAGCGGCTCCAACGCCGCTACCCCTGGGGCGACTCGATGGAACGCAAGCGGGCCAATCTCTGGGGATCCGGCCCGAACACGACCGTCCCGGTCGACGACTATCCCGACGGGGTGAGCGTGGGCGGGGCGTACCACCTGATCGGCAACGTCTGGGAGTGGACGCGGGGCGACTTCCGCGGCATCCCCGGGCTCCACGGCGAGCTAACCTTCGATCGGCCGATGAAGAGCCTCCGCGGCGGCGCCTTCGACACCTACTTCGACAATCAAGCGACCTGCCAGTTCCAGAGCGGCGAAGCCGCCATCGCTCGCAAACACAACATCGGATTCCGCTGCGCGATGAGCGTCTGCGATCTCCACCTGGCGCGTGGCCTGGCGGAGACCCTCGCGCAATCGCAACCCGAAAACGCCCCCGGCGAAGAGGTTGAGGTATGATCAAGGGCGCCATTGTTCCCCTGGAGACGTATCGCCTGGTCGAATACGCCCTGCCGGTCCCCTGCTACATCTGCGAAGGCGAGAATACCTTCGACGCCGAGTACTGCCGCTACTGCGCGGCCCCGATGGCCCTGGCCCACCAGGCCACCAACCAGAAGATCCGGCCCCAGATGATCGCCGTGCTCGGCCCCAGTGCCGTGGGCAAGACGGTCTACCTGGGCATGCTGATGGACATGCTCTCCCGGCAGTCGGACGAGACGCAGCTACTGGTGCGCGGCGCATTCTCGATCACCCTTCAGCAAACAACGATCGCCGCCCTGTCGCGGTGCGGGTTCCCCGGCAAGACGCCCAACGAGCCGGACCGCTGGAACTGGGTCCACTGCCAGGTTCGCCAGGCGCGTCGGCGTCGCCCCCTGGAACTGATCGTCCCCGACATGGCCGGCGACGCGGTCCTGCAAGAGGTCGACCATCCCCACACCTACCGCGTGATCCGCAACTTCCTCAAGAAGTGCAGTGCGGCGATGATCCTCATCGACGGCCCCAAGCTCCAGGGCGGCAGCCGCGACCAGGACTATTTCACCATGAAACTCATCAGCTACCTGGGGGAACTCGACGCCGAGGGCAAGCCCGGCTGGGCCAAAAAGCCGGTCGCCCTGGTGTTCACCAAGGCCGATCAGAGCCCCCAGTGCTTGACGGATCCGGCGGGCTATGCCCAGGCCCACGCCAGCGGCCTCTGGCAACAGTGCCAGGAACGCTTCCGCCACTATCGCTTCTTCGCCTCCAGTGTGGCCGGCGCCTGTGCCTACCGCGAAACGCGGCACGAAGGCCGAGTGCTCGTCCCCTTGCGGATCGAACCCCATGGCATCGTCGAACCTTTCCACTGGATCCTGGACAGCCTCAAGGGGTAAGGGTTCAGGGTTCAGGGTTCAGGGTTCAGGGTTCAGGGTTCAGGGTTCAGGGTTCAGGGTTCAGGGTTCAGGAAGAGAATTGAAGGCTGGGGGAACGTATGTGGCCAGAGGACAAGTCTGGGGAATCCGCGAGCGCAGGGACAGGGCCGCCTCTCACTCGGCCCGCTATAACCGCCATAATCGGCCGATTCCTCTCGTAAAATCCTGAACCCTGACCTCTGAACCCCGAACCCTCTTCACCGCCCTGCACGGGCCGACAAACGAAGTACACTACCAGAAGACTTTGACCGGTTTCACGACCGATCGATCAACCCAGTCGAATCGACATCATGGACCTGATCGAGCAAGCAGTATTCACCTCAGCGGAGACAGACCACGGCGGCGGCTACCAGGTGGTAGCCACGAGCCCGGGCGTGTGCGATGCGGACCTGCGCGAATTGGCCGTGTGGGGCCCATCCCACGACGCGTTGGCGGAGTCGTCGCCCAACGCCGTGAGTTTCAACTTCCATCCGCTCCCGAGCGGGACCTATTGCGTCAGCCGCACCACGCCCGCCGGCTGGGAGTATAGCGGCCGCGGCGCGCGGGTGTACACGCAATGCTTGATCGTCAGTCCGGAAGTTCTTGCCCGGTTTGCCAACAACCCCTTCGCCCTGTTGCGCGCGGCGCTGGCCAACGGGGCGTTGCGGGTTTATGACAAGCCCCCCGCGGAGCTCGATGCCTTGCGTCTGGCGGGCCGTGCCGCGGCCGTCGACGCCACGCTGCTGACGCGTCTGGCCGCCAATCCCGGACCAGAGTGGATGGCCTCGCTGGTCCAGGCGGCCCTCGACGCGGTGACGATCGCCGTGATCGGCGGCCCGCCCGCCGACCACCTGATCGCCGGCCTGTTCAACTGCCTGCCGCCGGAATGTCGCACGGAGTTCTCCTTCTCGACCG
>JBDKTH010001249.1:0-6183 GCA_039680305.1 Thermoguttaceae bacterium
GATCTGCTCTAGGACCTGCCGCTCCTCGGCCGAGAGCGTGAGGAGTCGACGGTGGATATCCTGACGGCGTTGTTGGACATTCCAGGCCGCCTCCTCGTGGACTAAGGCGGTCCGAATGGCATCCCAAAGCTCATCATCCCGATAGGGTTTATCGATTATCGTGACCGCACCGGCCTTCATCGCCCGCTCCGTGGTCGGGGTCCGGGCGAAGGCGGTCAGGACGATCACGGGCAGATGGCTGTTGCGACGCGCCAACTCCGCCTGGAGTTCGAGCCCGCTCATGCCCGGCATGCGGAGATCGACGACCACGACCCCCCGGAGGCTTTCGTCGTAGCGTTCCAGGAATGCCTCGGCCGAGGCAAACGCTCGCGCCGCTCCGCCCAGGGAACTCACCAGCGCGCACACCGATTGACATAGCTCTTCATCGTCGTCAACGACGAAAACCGTCTTGTTCAAAAGCATCCTGCAATGCGTCCTTTGCTATCGGCAGGGTGAAGTGAAACGAAGCTCCATTCTCGTGATTGGACGTGGCCAGGACTTGTCCCCCGTGCTCCTCGACGATGGTCCTGCTGATGGCCAGCCCCAGGCCCAGCCCCTCGGGCTTGGTCGTGAAGAACGGTTCGAAGAGCCGTTCGCTGACGGTCTCGGACAGGCCGGGACCGTTGTCCTCGACCGAAATCCACACTCGATCGACAAGCCTTCTGACGTCGACCACGACCCGCCGACCGGTTGGGCGGCAATGACCAAACGCCTCAATGGCATTCCGCAGAAGGTTGACCAACACCTGGTGGATCTGAACGGGTTGAGCGACGACGAGAAGATCGTCCTGCGGCATTTCGGTCCGCAACGTGACCGCCCGCGCCTCGGCTTCGAAGCGGACCAGCAGCGCCGCGTCCCGCACGAGTTGCTGGATCGCGATCTTGCAGGGATGCACCTCGGTCCGCCGCGCGAAACCGCACAGACGTCGAACGACGTCTCCGCCACGGGCGGCGGCCATCGCAATCGAGTCGCTCCACTCCCGGATCTTGGCGAGGTCCGGGGTGGGGTGCCGAGAGGCATTCCCGCACGCCTTGGCATAATTCACGATGGCGCAAAGGGGCTGATTCACCTCGTGGGCGATCCCCGCGGCAAGTTCGCCCAGGGTAGCCAGACGCACCGCATGCTGCAACTGCTGTCCCATCAAGGAAAGCCGTTTCTCATCGGCCTTCAGCCGATTTACGTTGACGTACATGGCAAACGATCCCAGGAAGTCGCCGTCGCTGCCGCGGATGCCGGTGGCGGAGACGTGGGTCCAGCACTCGCTGCCATCTTTGCGCCGAAATCGACGCTCGTATTGCGAATCGGCCCCTTGGCGTCGCTTCTCGATCTGGGCGTTGTGGTCAGCGAGATCCTCCGAGAACATGAAGTCGGTCATCAGGCGTCCCAGCATTTCTTCGGGAGCATAGCCGAGCATGCTTGCCATTTGACGATTGACGTACGTGGTTCGCTGCCCTGGATCGATGGCCCAGATGCCCTCGTTGGCCGTCTCGACGATTCGCCGGTATTTCTCCTCGCTTTGTCGCAAGGCCCGTGCCGCCTCCTTCTCTTTTTCCTGTCCTCGGACGGTCTGGATGATCCCGGCGCAGGTCACGATAAAGGGCGTGAGAAACTCGGCCAAATCCTCCGTGTAGCCGCCCGGGCGATTGGCAACCCCCGCCATCCCAACCAACTCGCCTCGGGAATACATGGGAATCCCCATGAAAGAGCGCAGCGGTGGGTGTGCCGGGGGAGTTCCGCCCGAGCGGGGATCGTGCGAGACGGCATTGGAAATCACCAGCCTGCCTGAGGTCACCGTCGCCCCAATGAGATTCCTCACGGTCGGGAACTCCCAGTTCGAGGCGGCCCATTGTTGGAAGAGTTGGCGTGAGGCCGCATCCCAGGAGATATCCGAGATGGCCAGATTGCGGGTGGCCAGCCTTCCATCCTCGCGGCAGATCACGTCGGCAATGAATCCGTACTCGCTGTCCGTCATCGTGACGAGGGTCTCAAGAAGTGCCCCGAACGCTGCTCGGGAGGAAGTCTCCGTGATGAACTGCAGTTGGGCGTCCCGAATAGCCGCGAGCAACTGGAGGCTCAGTCGGAATCCCTGGGCCGATTGGCGGCGGCCGATCGCCTCGGCCAATCCGGCGGCCAGACCTTCCAACAGGTCGATCTGCTCACGAGTAAACCGCCCCGGGCGCCGGTCGTTCAATTGCAGCAAGCCAAAGGTCGTGCCATCGGACCGCAGCGGAACAAGGGCGACCGACTCGTACCCCTCGCTATTGCAGCGGTTTCGGGTGCGTGCCTGGCGATCCGCCTCCGTGGTGCTGGCGAGCAGTGCCGCCGTCGAATTCGTCCAGAAACTTCCGTGGGGCGTGAAGAACGGCAGGGAGGGATCGAAGCGACCGCAGAGGACATTGCCGCACATGCATTCCAGGACAACGTTGCCTTGGCAATCGCCAATGCGCTGACCATCGATACTGGATACGCAGAGCGAGTTCTCCAGCCGGACAAAGTCTTGTGGAAAGCCGCGTGTCTCGAAATAGGGAAAATCCTCGCCTTCGCGGAGGCGGATTCCCACGGCTTCACAGCCGGTCCAACCCTGTAAGAGAGCCGTTGCCTCTCGCATCAGGCCATGCAGGTCGCTCGATGCGTTGGCCAGTTTCAGGAGGCGGACGGTCAGTTCGCGTTCCCTCGCGAGCTGCGCTCGAAGTTCCTCGTTCTGCTCCTGCAGTTCGCGGCTTGTCGGCTCGCTTCCACCCATAGCTCCGGCCTCGTCGCGTTTGGCGGCATTCCCCCCATCGTCACGCGGGACGCGGATCGAGAACGTCCACGAATGCCGACAATACTGTAGCAGAAGACTGAGGGTTTGGCGACACCAAGAACCGCCCCGGCACGCCCCGACTTGCCGCGATTGGCACCGGGGCGTTTCCTCTCCTTCTCGCACCATGCGATGGAATCGCATGTCGCGCATCGACATCCCATCGGTTGGCATATTCCCGCCACTCGGTTGCATGGCGCCCATGGCGGTATAGAGTTCCCTGGCTTAGCAACTACCGTGCCTTGCCGAATACGGCCATTTTCACACACCTCCCTCGGTAGAGTGCCGCGACGGCATGTTTGTTTGACCACGCCCACCGAGATAGTGAGGACGAGCTCTTGCCTCATTGTCGATCGAGATATGTTTCTCTTGCCTGAACCTAAGGAGGACGCGATGTTTGCCACGATGAAGACCGGAACCAAGGTCTTGGCCGGGTTTGTAGTTGCGATCGTGATCACGGTAGTGGTCGGCGGCGCAGGCTACTGGGGAATCAGCACCCTCGGGGGCCATGTCCTGGAGATTGGCGATGTGCGGTTGCCAAGCGTTGCAGCGATTCAGCGGATCAAGAGCGGCAGCGACCAGATCAAGACCGTGCAGCGAACGCTCCTGAACCTAGCCCTCGCCCCCGAGATCCGCAAGCGTCAGCATGACATAGCGGCCAAGGCTCGGGAAGACTATATGGCTGCGTGGAAAGCCTACGAACTGTTGCCGCAAACCCCCGAGCAGGCGTCGCTGTGGAAGGAACTCGTGCCGGCTTGGGAGGAATGGCGGGGGGAGAATAACGAGTTCTTCCGGTTGATGACGGAGTTGGACAACCTGAATCTGGGCGATTCCAACGCTCTCCGCAAGAATCTGGAGACCTTCCGTGGTGACCACTACAAGCTCTCTGTGCAGATCGCCGAGTTGTTGCGCGACAAGCGGATGTTCGAGGGTGGTGAGGATCACACCCGTTGCAACTTCGGCCGCTGGATGGCCACGCAGAAGTCCACCAATCCGGAACTGCTGGCCCTGATCAAGCATGCCGAGGAGCCCCATAAACATTTCCACGACGTAGTGAAGAAGATCAAACAACTCGTCAGCGAGGGCAACGGCCAGGCCGCGGAGAAGCTGCATAAGGAGGAACTCGCACCCGCGATGGAAAAGACGTTCGCCCAGCTTGACGGCCTACGGGAGTTATCGGCCAAAGCCGAAGATCTGGCGGCGAAGGCGGAACATCAGGTCATGGAGGTCTGCCGTGCGGGACAGCTCAAGACCAATGACCTTCTGGATAAGCTTGTGAAGCTTAACGAAGACGGGGCGGCGGAGGCCGTGAGCCAGGCGGAGAGTGACGCCGCTTTCTCCTTTGTCGTCATCTTCCTGGCAGTCGGCTTGGGGGCGGCAGGGATGCTCGTTCTGGGGTTCGTCCTTGCCAAGAGCATCGCCAAGGTGCTCCAGACGCTCATCGGTGAGGCCAAGCGGCTGAGCGAGGCGGCCGTGGGCGGCAAGCTTCAGACTCGCGGCAACCCCGAACTGGTGAGTCTCGAGTTCCGGCCGATCGTCGAGGGCGTCAATGCGACGTTGGATGCCGTGATCGGCCCCTTGAACGTGGCCGCCGAGTACGTCGATCGGATCTCCAAAGGCGATATTCCCGAGAGAATCACCGATACCTACCAGGGCGATTTCAACGAGATCAAGAATAATCTCAACCAGTGTATTGACGCGGTCAATGCGATGAGCGCCGACGCTCAGAAGTTGGCGAAGGCCGCGGTGGAAGGCAAGCTCGCGACCCGCGCGGACGCCGCCAAGCATCAAGGCGACTTCCGCAAAATCGTTCAGGGGGTCAACGAGACGCTGGACGCCGTGATCGGCCCCTTGAACGTGGCCGCCCTGTACGTGGATCGGATCTCCAAGGGCGATATCCCCGAGAAGATCACCGACGCCTACCAGGGCGATTTCAACGAAATCAAGAACAACCTCAACCGCTGTATCGACGCCGTCAACGGCCTGATCGACGAAAGCACCGCCCTCGCGAAGGCGGCCGTCGATGGGCAGTTGGACACCAAGGCCGATGACTCCCAGTTCCAGGGGAAGTTCCGCGAGATCCTCCGCGGCATGAATCAGATGCTCGAAGGCTTCGTCGCCCCGGTGCGGGACATCGGCGAGACGCTCCAGCGGATGGCCCGCAAGGACTTCTCGAAGCCGGTCGAGAAGGAGTATCCCGGCGCCTACGGGCAACTGCGGGACAACGTGAATCTCGTGGTCACCAACATCCGCGAGGCGATTGCTCAGATCACGGAAAGCGCGGCCCAGTTCGCCGAAGGTTCCCGCGTGATCGCCGAGAGTTCGCAGAGCCTCGCCCAGGGCTCGCAGTCGCAGAGCTCGAGCGTCGAAGAGATGACGGCCTCGATCGACGAACTGGCCCGGTCCGTGGGGGCGGTCAAGCTCAACGCCAACGAAGCCAATCGGGTCGCCACCGAGGCGAACACGCTGGCCGAGGAGGGCGGGCGCGCCGTCCAGAAGTCGGTTGAGTCGATGGAGCAAATTCGTGCCAGCTCCTCGCAGATCGCCGAGATCATCCAGGTGATCTCGGAAATCGCCAGCCAGACGAACCTGCTGGCCCTCAACGCCGCCATCGAAGCGGCGCGGGCGGGCGAGCACGGCATGGGCTTCGCGGTCGTAGCCGATGAGGTCCGCAAACTGGCCGAACGCAGCAACCAGGCCGCCCGGGAGATTTCCACCCTGATCAAGGAGTCGACTAGCCGGGTGGAAGAAGGTGCCCAACTGAGCGGTCAAACCGGCCAGTCGCTCCAGCGGATCATCACCGCGGCCGAGGCGACCGCGGCGAAGATCGCCGAGATCGCTGCGGCCACGGTCCAGCAGGCGGCCAACGCCGAAGAAGTCTCCAAGGCGATCCAGACGATAGCCCAGGTGACCGAACAGTCGGCCGCGGGCAGTGAAGAGATGGCCTCCTCCAGCGAGGAACTCGGCGCTCAGGCCGCATCGCTGCGGGAGCTTGTCACCTGCTTCAAGACCATCTAGGCCACAAGACACGAGTTTCCCTCTCCCCCCTGGGGCGCGTGCGTTTCAATGTTCTCCTTCTGCGCCGCACGACCCCAGGGGGCATTTTGAGCTCGGTTTCTCGATTGGAAAGGAATCTTCGATCATGTCCACGTCCCTCCAAGAGACCCGCACCAACCATCCCATTGCCAGTGAAGCCACGGGGTCCCTCCAATTGGTCAGCTTCTGGTTGGCCAACGAGGAATATGGTGTCGAGATCACCAAGGTTCGGGAGATCATCCTCATGGGAGAGATCCCCCGGGTGCCCCAGACGCCATCCTATGTCCGAGGGCTGATCAATCTCCGCA
>JBDKTH010000057.1:0-4816 GCA_039680305.1 Thermoguttaceae bacterium
CCGCCCTACCTTAATCCGGGTAGCAAGCCCATGGCCAGCATTGCTCTCCCGTGGAATCCGTTTGAGCAGATGGATCAGCTGCGGCGTTGGCAGGGACACATGCTCGACGCGATCGGGCTGGGGCCGCTGGGCAGTCCGGCGCGGACGGCGATGAAAGCGTCCGGCGTGACGCTCAAGGCCTACGGGGAGCCGGGCAACGACCGGCCGGTCTTGTTGCTCGTGCCGGCGCCGATCAAACGGGCCTATCTTTGGGACCTGGTGCCCTGGGCCAGCGTGGTTCAACAAGGCTTGCGCGGCCGGCTCCGGGTGTATCTGGTCGAATGGGACCGGCCAGGACCGGCAGAGCAAGCGTTTGGGCTGGCCGAGTACGCCGATCGGTTCTTGATCGACTGCCTCGATACAATTGCCCATGAAACGGGCCACCAGCGGGCCTTTTTGGCAGGACACTCTTTGGGCGGCACGTTGGCCGCGATCTTCTCCGCGCTTCATCCGGATCGCGTGCAGGGGCTGATCCTTCTGGGGGCGCCGGTCCACTTTGGCAAGAACGTCGGCGATCTGGACCGGCTGGTTGCGGCCAGTCCCGATGTCCGGCTGGTCACGCCCCTGCTGGGCAACGTGCCCGGCTCGCTCCTCGACGCGGCCAGCTACCTGGCTTCGCCCAAGACGTTTGAGCTCGATCGCTGGAACGACTGGATCCAGAGTCTTTCCGACCCCTGGGCCCTGCAAACGCATCTGCGAGTGGAGCGATGGACGCTCGACGAATCGCCGATGCCCCAAAGGCTCTTCGAGGAAACGACCGAACTGCTCTATCGCCAAGACCGCTTTATGCGTGGAACCCTGGAAGTTGCAGGAGGCGTGGCGACACCGGGGTCGGTCGTGGCGCCGCTGGTGACGGTCGCCGACCGGCATTGCCGCGTTGTCCCGCCTGAGTCAGTTCTCCCGTTCCATGCGGCGGCCGGGAGCACGAGCAAGCAGTTATTGTGGTACCATCGCGATACGGGGGTGGCCTTGCATCATGTGGGCGTCCTCGTGGGCCGCTCGGCCCACGAGGAACTCTGGCCGGAGATCGTGCGGTGGATTCACCAGCATTCCGAGGCCCGTTAGGGCCCGCGTCAAATAAGGGCCCGTTAGTCGGGCGTCAGGGCCGTTCCCACGGAGGTTTGCTCCGGGATTTCCTCAAGCGCCGGCAGACTGGCCCCGAAGACATCTTCGGTCTGCCCAATGGCATCGAGCCCCTGGCGTCGCCGATTCCGGCGACGATTGAGCCAGTCGCGTCGCAGGCGTTCTTTGTGCCGCTTGATGCTGGCCACGAGGAAATCGGTCAGCTGATCGAGAACCGGTCGGACGTCCGAGTTGGCATCCTCGGCTACTAGCGTGCCCGTGGGAAGGTGCAAAATGAGACGGCCTTCGTAACGATCGAGCGACGGGTGCCGGTGCAGATGCACGTCGAGATCCCGCAGTTCCTCGGGAAATCGTTCGAGAACCCGCTCCAGCCTTGGCTCCTTCTTGGCCCAGTAGGCCAGGCTCTCGGACTTCAGCTGATCGTCGCACCCACGGAACGTCCAGTGTGTCTTCATCTCTTTTCACTCCTCGCGTCCGACGAATAGTACGGTACAGCGAACTCATTGTACGCATCTGCCCTAAAGACGGTTCACAGTTTGTCGCGGTTCGCTAGGACGGAAGCGTTTTTTGGCAGTCGGCCTGCATCCAACGGTCGCAGTGAGACTCCCCAACTCGTGGTGCAGTTCCTGCCAATCTGACAGTCCTGCCAGGACGCGACGCTCCGGCCGGGACTCCGCGTGCGGTCGGCCGCTTCGGATCAATGCCCCAACTTGCCAAGAATCAACAAGTTGCGACGTCGTCTCTGCGGCCGGTCTGCGGGCCGGCATTTGGCACGCCTGTTGCAACCTTTGTGGATACGTGATCCACGAAGTGGCCACAACGTCAGGTGGACGCGGATCAACGAAAGACTCATCGAAAGGAGGCTGTAACTATGGTAACGCGATGGGAACCGTTCGGAGACCTCTTGTCGGAGATGGACCGCCTGCGCAACGAAATGAACCGGCTCTTTGGTCGCGTCGGCTTCGGCGACGGCAGGCGGCTACCCGGTTTGACGGAGGCCGTTTACCCTCCCATGAACCTTTGGGAGGACGAGAGCAACCTGTACGTCGAATGCGAGCTGCCGGGCATGGACCTCAACGATCTGGAGATCTATGTCAACGCCGGCAACCAGTTGAGCATCAAGGGCGAGCGCAAGCAGCCCTTGGTTGAAAAGGGTACATGGCATCGGCAGGACTGCGGGAGCGGCAAATTCGCCCGCGTGTTTGACCTGCCCAGCGAGGTGAATGCCGACCAGGTGCACGCCGAGTTCAAAGACGGGGTGCTCACCATCACCATGCCGAAGAGCGAGGCGGTCAAGCCGCGACGAATCGAAGTCAAGGCCGAGTAATGCCCGGTTCGCGCAACGGGGATGAGATTGATTGAGCAGAAAACAAAACCGAGAACTCGATAAGGAGAAGGGTCCATGGCTGAGCTAACCAAACAAGAACCGCGTGGCACGCTGGCCACCACGGAACGAACGCGTGGCGGCCTGACGTTTCTTCCACGCGTCGATATCGTCGAGAACGACAACGAACTGTTGATCTTCGCCGACATGCCGGGAGTGAAGGCCGAGGATCTCGATATCCGCTTTGAAAACGGAGAACTGTCGATCTTCGGCCGCGTCGCGCTGCGGCGTGAAAACGTCGATTTTACCTACGGCGAGTACGGCATCGGCGACTTCTTCCGAACGTTCCTCATCAGCGAGGCGATCGATTCGGAGAAGATCAGCGCCGAGCTGAAGAACGGGGTGCTAAAGCTGCACTTGCCGAAGAGCGAAGCGGCCAAACCGAAACGGATTACGGTTCAGGCTTCGTAGGATCTGAGGTTTGAGGAAGGAGGAGATGTACGATGGTTAGCCTGGTTCCTTGGCGACGCCGTGAGGGCGGCGAACTCGCCGAACGGCCGGAGCATCCGCTGTTCCGGCTGCGTGATGATTTTACGGCCCTTTGGGACCGTTTCCTGAATGACTGGTCGAATATGGCCATGGGCAACCTGCCGGCGATGACCGATCCGCTCGGCGCGATGCGCGGGCTGGACATCGACGACCGCGAGAACGAAATGGTCGTGCGCGCGGAAGCCCCGGGATTCGAGCCGGGCGAGTTCAACGTCCAGGTCATGGCCGACAACACCCTGGTCATCCGGGCCGAGCACAAGGAGAAGAAGAAGGAAGAGGGACGCGAGGCGTTCCGCATGAGCCGTGTCCAACGGACGGTTACGCTGCCTCCGGGGATCGAGCCCGACAAGATCGAGGCCAAGTACCACAACGGCGTCCTGGAGATCCATGTGCCCAAGGGCGAACAGGCCAAGGGCAAACGAATCCCGGTCGAAGCCCAGTAGACGCGTGGCTTGACGGCGTGGTTTGCTGTACGGCGACGTGCCGCTGCTTGTCGTTCCGACAAGCAGCGGCACGCGGTTAAGCGGGGCCCCGTCGGCTGCCGACCGAAAAGCGATCAGTCGTTCACCACGTTCTCCGGTTGGCCGGCCAGATAGGTGCGGAGATTGCCGACGACGATGTTCAAGAGTCGTTGGCGAGCGGCCCGCGTGGCCCAGGCGATGTGGGGGGTGATGAAGCAGTTCTTCGCCGTCAGCAGCGGATTCTCCGCGCAGGGCGGCTCGCTGGACAGGACGTCGAGCCCGGCGCCGGCCAACTGACCGTGGTTCAGGGCGTCGGCCAACGCCTGTTCGTCCACCAAGCCGCCGCGGCTGGTGTTGATCAGCAGGGCCGACGGTTTCATCAGGGCCAGCCGATCCCGATTGATCAGCCGCTCGGTCTGGGGTGTGAGCGGACAGTGCAGACTGACCACGTCGCTCTCGCGGAACAGCGTTTCCAGGTTGGCCCCTCGAACCCCGGGCGACGGTGCGATCGGCCGTGCGTCATACGCCACGACCGACATGCCCAACGCCACCGCGACGCGAGCCGTCGCCTGACCGATCCGGCCAAAGCCGACGATCCCCATCGTCTGGCCGGCCAGTTCCACGAGCGGATAGTCCCAGTAGCACCAGTCGACCGACTTCGTCCATCGGCCCTCGGCGACCGTCAGCGCATGATGGGCGACCCGCTGTGTCAGATTCAGCAGATGCGCGAACACCATCTGGGCCACCGACGCCGAACCGTACGTCGGCACATTCGCGACCAGGATGCCTCGCTCCCTGGCCGCCTCGACGTCGACCACGTTGTACCCGGTGGCCAGCACCCCGACATACTTCAGCTTGGGAAGCTGACCGATGACCTCGCGCGACAGGACCGCCTTGTTCGTCAGAACGATCTGGGCCTCCTTCGCCCGCGGCACGATCTCTTCCGCCGCCGACCGATCGTAGATCGTCGTCGCCCCCAACGCCTTCAACTCCTCCCAACAAAGATCGCCCGGGTTGAGCGTATAGCCATCCAAGACAACGATTTGCATGCTGGTGCTCCAAGAAAGGACGAAGGACGAAGGACGAAGGACTAAGGACTAAGGACTAAGGACGAAGGACTAAGGACTAAGGACTAAGGACGAAGGACTAAGGACGAAGGACTAAGGACGAAGGAATGACGAACTGACAAAGCCCGAATAGTTCGTGCCGACGTCCGCTCATTCGTCCTTCGTGCTTCCTTAGTCCTTCGTCCTTAGTCCTTCGTCCTTTCTTTTGTCCTCCTCCGGCTTGTCAATGCTCAACCCTCCGGCCACCTGGAGCAGGACTCGATAGCTTTTGCCCGGCAAAAGCTTGATTGAGG
>JBDKTH010000702.1:0-13829 GCA_039680305.1 Thermoguttaceae bacterium
GCACCTGATCGGCGGTCGAATCGTCCAAGACTACCTGATTGCCCAGCGGCCGTTGCCCGCGGAGTGAGACGGCCAAGTGGCTAGTTCTCCGAGTGGCCAGTTCTTCGTGTCGAAGTCTCCCCAACGCTCCGCTAGAATGGATAGCAGGGGATGGCTGGCACGAGATGCTGGCCGGTAGATTGGCTTGTTTGGCGGGGGGCAGTGAGTAGTGTGAGTGGGAAAGTCTGGACGACAAGCAAAGGAACCAAAGGATGAACGACAACTCGGCCGTTTTGCGACAATGGACCCGACGAGAGATCCTGGCGGGAGCCGCCGGGACGATGGCGGCCTTCGCCGCGGGACTCTCCTCCAACACGTCCGCGATGGGGCAGGAGCCTGCGATACAACCGGCCGTGGTCAAGGGGCGGATCAAGCAATCGGTCTGTGCCTGGTGCTTCAAGCCGATGGACCTGGAGACGCTGGCCAAGAACGGTGCGGCGATGGGATTGAAGTCGATCGAACTGGTTCCGCCCAAGGATTGGGGGATCCTCAAGAAGCACGGCCTCGTCTGTGCCTTGACGAGCAGCCACGGGTTCGTGAACGGCTGGAACCGCACGGAAAACCATGCAATGTGCCTGGAAAAGGTCACGGCAGCGATCGACGCCACGGCGGCGGCCGGGTTTCCGAGTGTGATCACCTTTTCCGGGTTCCGTCGGGGCATGCCCGACGACGTCGGCCTGGAGAACACGGTGGCGGGGCTCAAGAAGGTGATCGGACTGGCGGAGAAAAAAAAGGTTAACCTGGTCTTCGAGGTGCTCAATAGCCGCGTCAGCGCGGAGATGAAAGGACACCCGGACTACATGGCCGACCACATCGAATGGGGCGTCGAGGTCTGCAAACGGGTCGGCTCGGAGCGGATGAAGCTTCTGTTCGACATCTATCACGTGCAGATCATGCAGGGGGACATCATTGCCCGGATCCGCGAGTTTCACCCCTACATCGGCCACTACCATACGGCCGGCGTGCCCGGGCGCAACGAGCCCGACGAGAATCAGGAACTCAACTATCCGGCGATCATGCGTACGATTGCCGAGACGCGCTACACGGGGTATGTGGGCCAGGAGTTCGTCCCGACCCGCGATCCGATGAAGTCGCTGTGGAATGCGGTCCGGCTTTGTGACGTGTAGCTCGAACGGGCGATCGGGTTTCCGCCCGCGGCTCAGGGAGCAGGCCAGCCATGGGATTCGTCGTCTTCGAGAATCGCTTCGAGCAGGGGGAGTTCGACCCGAACACAGGTGCCGCGGCCGGGCTTGCTGTTGATCGTTGCCTGGCCGCCGAACATGCGGGCCCGCTCCTGGATGCCTCGCAGACCGAAGCGGTTCGGATCGACGCGACCGAGGTCGAATCCGACGCCGTGGTCCTCGATCTCAATCTGCAGGCAGCTTCCTTCCTGGTGCAGACGCACCGAGACCCGGTCGCTGCGACTGTAACGCAGGGCGTTGGTCAGGCTCTCTTGAACAATCCGGAAAACCGTGGTTTCCAAAGGAGGCGTGAGCCGGGCGAACTGCACCTTGTAGTCGTAGTCGATCTCGATCGTGGAACGTCCCCTCGCCTCGCAGACGAGATAGTCGATGGCGGGGACGATGCCGAGATCGTCGAGGATCGGCGGTCGCAGGCTGCTGATCAGCTGCCGGGCTTCCTGGATGCTGTCGCGCAGCAGACGCAGTCCGTTCTGGAACACGTCTCGCATCCCTTCCGTGGCGTGGCTCGGCAAACGCTGCTGGGCGCCCTCGAAGGTCATTAAGGCACCGGTCAGCGGCTGGACGAACCCGTCGTGGATCTCGTAAGCCACCAACCGGCGTTCACGCTCGTGCAACTCCAGCAAGTGTTTGAGGAGCCGCTGCTCCCGTTCCAGTTCCTCCTCGGCCTGGATCCTGGCGATCACGCCGCCGATCTGCGAAGCGATCGACTCGATAAGGCTGCACACCCAGGCCGGAAACTCGGTGAGGCTTCGAGAGGCCACGCCGAGGCAGGCCACACTCCGTCCCTTGTGCAGCACGGGAACCATCGAAACGGCCGTCAATCGCTCTTGACGGCAGAACGCGCGCATCGCCGTGTTGGGCAGGCTTTCGGCCGCCGCATAAATGGGCACGCCATTGGTCACGAGGCTCGCCTGGGGCGTCCCCGGTTCGAAGCGAACCTTGCTCTTGAGCGCCTCGGGCGAGAGGCCGATCGCGGCCACGAAATCGATGCCCCCATCGCGGCTGGCAATGTAGAACTCGGCGGCCTCCATGCCCGAGGCCGTCATGGCGGCCCGGAGGCAGATCGTGGCCGCTTCGGTCAGATTGGAGACGGCGCCCAAGTCCACGGCCAGATCGTGAAGGATTCGGCCCAGGGTCTCGGCGCGATGCCGTTCGGTGATGTCCCGGGCAATCGCGATCACCCGCTGCACCAATTGGTCATTCAACATCGGCACCAGACGGCACTCGTACCAAGCGTTCTTTCGACTCTGGACGACAATCGTCTGCGTCGCCTTCACGTCAAACGCTCGCTGCAAGGTTGCTCTCGCTTTGCCCTGACACTCAGGGGTGAGCATATCGAGGGCATTGCGACCAACGACCGTGGTATTCGGCTCCGAGTGGTTGACGAAGAGAATCTGGCCGCGCTCGTCGAGGATCGCGGCGACGTCGGGCATCTGCTCGACGAGGCTCCGCAACCGGGCCTCCGACTGAGCCAAGGCCCGCTCGGCGGCGAGTCGCTCGGTGAGGTCGCGCACGACCCCGATCATGCCCGCGAGCTGATTCTTCTTGTTGCGGAGCGACGCCCCCGTCACCTCGCAATGCCGCAGCGAGCCGTCTTTGGCGATGAGATCGACTTGAATGGTGTGGAGACGGAACTGGTCGGCGACGAGCTCGTCGCAGAACAACTGGAGGATGGGGGCTTGCGAGGACGAGGCGATGATCTGTTCCAGGCGGATCTGAAGGATCTCGTCGGCCGTATAGCCAAGGAGTTGCTTGACCGATGGGCTGACGTGCGTGATGCGGCTGTCGAGCATGCGCCTCGCGGCATGCCCCATTTCCTCGGACAACTGGCCGAAAAGATTGATCGGTTCGATGCATTCAGCGGTCCAGATGACGTCGGTGACGCTGTCCGAAATCAGGTGGTAACGCCGCTCGGTCTCCTGCCGAGCCTCTTCGGCTCGCTTCCGATCGGTGACGTCAAGGAGGACTGCTTCGACGTGCGTGGCCACCCCCGAGGGATCCCGTCGGATGACATTCCGATCCTCGATCCAGCGAACCTCGCCGGAGCGAGTGTGGAGACGGTACTGCTGCGTGAACTCGGTGACACCCTCGGCGATATGCCGGAATGTTTCCCGTTCGACGCGTGTGAAATCCTCCTGGTCGAGGACTGCCACCCAGGAAACGCGGCCCGAGATGAAGTCCTCGGCAGTGTAGCTGAACTGCTCGACGTTCTCGGAGACGAATTCCACCGGCCACCCCTGGCCGACCCGCCAGCGAAATACGACCGCCGGGGTCCGATTGACGATCGAGCGGAGCTCGTTGAGCTGGAGGAGCATGCCCTGCAAGGCCTCTTCGCTCCAGCCGTGAGCGGCGGGCGAGGAGTCCGTGGCGGCGACCTGTTCGTGGATCGTCGGGACCCTATCGGGGCAGGGATTCTCCCCGGCGGCTTGATCGTTCATGGGTGGCAATTCCCCTTGGACACTCGAAGGCTCCTTTTGCCCCTTCTCGCGATACCGGAGAAAGCCATAATGTCAATGATTTGCGACGATTCGGCAAGGGGGAGGGGGTGGCCTATTGACGGCGGCGTTTCCCCGGAAAACAATCCAGGATGTACGGAGACGCCGTTGAACCGCTCTGAGCACAATGGGCGCGTCCGTTCCCACCACTCCGGTTTGCACCCCCACAGGAGTTCCCGCCATGTTCCGTGAGACCACCCGACGTCAATTTCTGCAAACAAGCTCTGCCGCTGGCATTGGCTTCTGGATCGCCGGTGGCGTCCAGGCCCAGGAGAGCAAGTCGCCCAACGAGCGGATCGCCATGGCGAGCATCGGCATTGGCGGCAAAGGGTCGAGCGATTCCGACGACGCCGGCAAGCGGGGCGACATGGTGGCTATCTGCGATGTGGACGAGGGCCGCCTGAACGTCACGGGCGAGAAGCGGTTTCCCAAGGCCAAACGCTATACCGATTTTCGCAAACTGCTCGAGGAGATGGGCAAGAGCATCGACGCCGTGACGGTGAGCACCACCGATCATACCCATGCCCCGGCCGCCCTGATGGCGATGCGGATGGGAAAACACTGCTTTTGCCAGAAGCCGTTGACTCGGACGATCTATGAAGCCCGGCTGATGGGGAAGGTCGCCCGGGAAATGAAGGTCGCCACGCAGATGGGCAACCAGGGCACGGCTTCCAGCGGGCTGCGGCGCTCGGCCGCCTGGCTGCGGGCCGGGGTGCTGGGAAGCATTCGCGAGATCCACATCTGGACGAATCGGCCCATCTGGCCGCAGGGGGGCAACCGCCCAGAGCCCTCGGAGTGCCCCAAGACGATGAACTGGGACCTCTGGCTCGGCCCGGCGCCGGAACGTCCCTATGCCAAGGGATATCATCCGTTCGCCTGGCGTGGCTGGTGGGATTTTGGCTCGGGGGCCCTGGGCGACATGGGCTGCCACAACATCAACATGGCCTTCATGGGCCTCGACCTGCGGAATCCGGTGTCGATCCAGGCTGAGACGGCCGGGCACAATAGGGACAGTTTCCCGGCCTGGTCGATCGTCACCTATGCGTTCGCCGCCGCCGACAAGCGGCCGGCGCTGAAGATGGTCTGGTATGACGGCGGCAAGCTGCCGGCGCCGGAGGTGCTCGACGGCCTCGAAGCCGGCAAGGGCGGCGGCTCGCTGGTCATCGGCGAGAAGGGCCGGCTCTTTGGCGATCGGTTGATCGGCGTTCAGCCGGTCGACGTCTCCTTCCCCGAATCGCCCGGACACTTCGATGAATGGACCCAGGCGATCAAAGGCGGCCCCACGCCCATGTCGAACTTCCCCGACTATGCCGCCCCCCTGACCGAGACCGTGCTTCTGGGTAACCTGGCCGTGTGGGCTGCGGCGTCGGGGAAAGGCGAAAAGGTCGAGTGGGATGCGGCGAACCTGAAGGCCAAGAACGTCGCCGGCCTCGAAACGCTGCTCAAGCCGGTGTACCGCAAGGGCTATGTGCTCGACGTCTGAGCCAATCCGCCGTCGACGGCGAAAGGGAAACCCATGAAACGGATCCTCGCCGCGATCATAGGCCTGCTTGTTTCGGCCGGTGGCGTGCACTTGTCGCACGCCACCGAGCCGGCTGGCCGGCTGTATTGTTCAGGATGCAACGTGGAGACGGCCCCAAGCGGCGGTCGAGCCGTCGGACTTGCGAGAACCTGGACCACGGTCTTTCAGGACCGGTTTGACCAGGGGCTAGATGCCTGGCGAGTAACGAACTATCGAAACGCCCTGGAGATCACGGCCAAAACGGCCGAACCTCCGACCGCTGGCAAGGTGCTCTTCATCGCATGCCCGGGCGAGGAGTGCGACACGGCTTTTGAACTGGCCTCGCGACAGCTTCCCGTTGCGGCGGGAGCGTGGTACGAGTTGACCGTCGTCGTCAAGCACAACCTTGACCTTCAGCAGGCCCTGGGGCACGGGAAGTCTTTTCAAACGGAACTCCAGTGGCAAGGCCAGGACGGCTGTGTGATTGGCTCCGTCCCCTTCCGCTTGGGCGACAAAAGCGAATCGCCGTATCCACGAACTGTCCATGCCCAAGCCCCCGAGGGGGCGGCCAAGGCGGTCATCCGGATCGGCTTCGATTCGCCCAATCTATGCCGTGGTCGATACTTGGCCCTGGCCGACGTGACGTTGCGGGTACGGGCTGAGCCGACCAGGTATGTAGCCAAAGGTGAATTGGTTTCGCGACCGCTTCGCTTGCCCACTTTGGAAACGCCGCCCACACTCTTATGGCGGGCTGACATACCCTCGGGGACAGGCGTGAAATTCCAAGTTCGTTCGGCGGCGGACGACGATGGAGGCCCAAAGGCCTGGACGGAGTTTCTGGGGCCGGATGGTAAGGCCTCCTCCTTCTATACCACCAGCGGAACACCGCTTCCTGCGGCTCAGCGTGCCCACCGCTGGTTTCAGTACCGCGTGACCCTGACCACCACAAAGGACTCGGCGACGCCCCTGATGCGCGAAGTCCGGATCGAGAAAGGGCCACAGTCCGTCGTGGACCGGAGTTGGGCGGCGCCCGACACGAATCCGCCGGTGCTCGTGCAATGCAGTCCCCAGCGGACGACTAGGCCGGAGGGGCCGATCGTCTTTTCGGTGGCCGACGGGCCGGATGGCGTGGGCGTCGACCGCCACACGGTCGAAGCGATCCTTGATGGACAGGTGATTACGTCGCGGTTGACCCGGCAGGCGGACGGCAGTCTTCGCTACGATCTGCCGAACCCCTTGAAGCCCCCGTGCGGCCTGACCGGATGGAACTGTTGGACGATCAGCAACTTCGAGGACGGGTTGACGATTGAGGATGGCTCGCCTCGCCTGTCGGGAAATGCTCCTTCGCTCGTCGTTCGACGCCGCGGTCCAAGACGCGACACGGCTTTCACGCTCCAGTCACCTCGCGTGAGAGTCCAGGCGGGAGCGACCTATCAACTCTGCTGCTGGTCGCGACACACATTGGACCTGGGAACCGCCGGGGGAAAACCGGGCTCTTATGTCAACGGTCTTCAGTGGCTTGACGCGTCTGGGAAACCGCTCGGGGACGCCGTCCGCTTCAACCTCGGCCCGGCGAATCCCGCCTGGCATCAGGACCGAATCGCGGCCCGTGCACCGGAGGAAGCGAAGTCGGCCGTCGTCCGTCTGGGCTGGGACTGGCCGGATCTGACCGATGGGACGGAAGTGGCGTTTGCCGATCCGAAGCTCGATGGGCCGGTTTCCGATGACCCCAACGAGCCGAACCTCCACCGCGTCACCGTCGAAGCCAAGGATTTCGCTGGCAACCTGCTGCGTCGAGACTGGTGGATCCTCGTGGCCCAGCCGCCGGCCGAAGGACACGTTGCAATGCGCGAGGACGGTGTCATCCTGGTCGATGGGCGGCCGTTCTTTCCGATTGGGATGTATGCCGTCTGGAAACGGGAGCACAACCAGAACGATTTCGAACGTTGCTTCGCCGAGTTGGCGGCCGCCGGGTTCAACACGGTGCACACCTACAACGCCGCTCGCAACGTGGAATTGGAGGAGTTCTATAGGGTCGCCCATCGGTACAAGATCAAGGTCTTCCTCGCCGCCCGCACGGGAGCCAACAATCAGTCTCCGTCGGCCGCAATCCGGGATGCTGCCGCCGAGTGTCGTCAGCCGGCACTACTGGCCTGGTATCTGGCTGATGATACGGCCAGCCACATCAGCCCGGCGACACTCCGCCTGGTGCATGACGCAGTGAAGGGGATCGATCCGTTTCACCTGACCGTGCAGGCCGACGGCGTGGGCGCCCCGGATCATTCGCGATACGCGACGTATGTCGACTCGACGGACGCCTTTCTGCCGGAACTCTATCCGATCCGTGCCACGGAGAAGGGCGAGGTGGCCGAGATCATCCGCGACATGAAGACGATCGCTGCCGACCTGAAGCGTGCCGGCCGACGGGCTCCCGTGTGGGCCATCATCCAGGCATTCGAGGGCTGGGGCTGGCAGCGTTATCCGACCGAAGCGGAACTGCGTGCCATGACCTACCTGGCGATCATTCACGGCGCCACGGGGATGACCTACTACACCTACGGTGGCCATGGGGCCAATCACGGCGCCACCCATGATCCGCGGATCTGGGCTGCGACCAAACAAATCGCCAAAGAACTGACCACGCTCCACGATGCCTTGGTCGAGCGCGAGACGCCGCAAACGCAGGAAGTCCAGTTGATCTCGGGGCCCGACAAAGATGCCCTGGGCTATCCCGCTGTCAGCACGCGTCTGCTGGTGCACGCAGGCAAGCACTACCTGCTGGCAGCCAACTCGGCCCGCGCAGCGGTCGGCGTCAAGATCGTCCTCAGAGACGCGCCCAGCGTGACGCGGGTGCTGTTCGAGGACCGCACCGTTTCTGCCCAGGCGGGGGTATTGGAGGACCGATTCGCGCCGCATGGCGTCCACGTGTACACTTGGTGAGTGTTTGGGGCTACCCAGGGATTCGATTTGTCCCTCGGACTGCCTTACGCCGGCCCAAAACCATCGGGGGCAGGACCGTCGGCAAAGTAGGTGTCGCGGTCGGGACGACAGCCGGGAGTGTGGATGTTCAGGAGGTCCAACGGTTCCTCGTCGGTTACAAAGCCGTGCGTCATGCCGGGGGGAAGACGCAGAAAGTCGCCCACGGTGAGGCGATACTCCTGGTCACCAAGGATTGCCATGCCATGGCCGGCCAGCACATAGTAGTACTCTTCCGCCACCCGGTGGTAGCTGATACGCGTACGCTCGTGCGGGGCGATCTGGACTCGGTAGACCGTGCCAGCTCCTTCCTCGTCTCGCTCGATCAGCGACTCGATCGCGTAAGGGCCGAGTCGCTCGACGCGGCCGGATTCGCCGCTTGTGCGATGGAGCAACGGGAGAGGAAATCGCTGCGGTTGACTCATGATACCTCCAATTGGCCCAGATCCTTGGGCAGAGGGATTTGACGTGAATCGTATAATAATAATAATAAAGGGAGATTCGCCATTGGCCAACGGTCGTTGTAATGGCGGAGTTGGGTTTCTCATCCTGACGGTGGCGTGAAGACCGGTCAACGACAGTTGAGGGGGAGCCGGATGGAAGGGACGATCTGCAAGCGGGAGATTCTTGCCCACCCGATCGTCACGATCCGCAGCTTTGGCTGGAAGGTCTTCCTCAGGGCTCTCCAGGCAGGTCCCGACGAGACTTTTCTGTCGTTGCTGATGGAGACTGGAACACTTCGGTCTGGAAGTGGGGGGCTGTCAGACCTGATCCGTCGCGGTATCGGATGTGAACTGCGCGCGATGCGCGTCTACCAGGCCCTCGCCCAACGATTCCCGCAACCGGAAGCGGTCCGGGAGCTTTTCGCGACGCTTACCCGCCACGAGCAAGGGCATGCCGATTTGCTTGAGATTTGTCGAGGCGAGGCAGCCAGGACTGGAGGGGCTGTCAAGGCCGACGACTCTTGGGAAGGCGCCTTGCCCCGTGTCGAGCACCGACTCAATGAGATTGAGGCCTCCCTCGATCGTGTCGATAGTCTGGATCATGCCCTCCGGATCGTCGTCCAGATCGAATCATCGGAGATCAACCGGGTGTTTTCCGGAATCGTTGCCACTACCGATTCGGACTTTGTCCGGGCCCTGGAAGTGTTTCGTATGGCCGGGCAAACCCATCTGGCCTATATCCGTCAGCGTCTACCCGAATTGGAGCCCTCCCTCGCAGCGGCCTGCCAGGAGATGGTGTACTGAGCGGCTATTCCGAAATCGCTCCCCCCGCACGAAGGCTCCACACGGGTTAACTCGATGACTGACGCTGATTTCAGGCGCCTCTTCTCAAGCTTCGCATCCAACTGCAGCCTGATCGAGCGGCCTGGTCCGCAGCTGGCAGAGCGATAACCTCCCAATCGGAATCTCGTTTCCTGGAAGAGACCTGAAAGAGACGGGCAGACGATGTAGTCTTGCAAGTTGCAACGGTGGAGATGTTTGGGTGTTGCGGTCTGCAATTCTGCGGTTCCGATGCGACAGCCCTTACATTTGTCGCAACATCTGTGTACCCATTTAGTTACGGTGTCTTCTGCAGTGCGGCAGTCGCTTTCGGCACGCGACATGCGTTAGGCAGACGAACATGATCGCCGCGATTCCCCTCCGGCGGGGCCATGTGTCACCGGGCCCGGGTGCTGCGGTGGAAAGCAACAAGGGGCGAGGATATCGTCATCAGTTCTATGCGACCGGTCTGACTGGTTGGCAGCGGGCGGCCCCGGCCGTCCCCGATCGTTCGGCCAACGACAACCCGCCGTAGGACGTCTGGCTTCAAGAAGAGCTTCAGATGCTCCACACGTAGGTGGAAATGGCGGCCGCGACCCTCCGGCAACTGCGTCAGCGGATCGACGAACTCAGGGCCCCCAGTGGTTCGACAGTCTCAAGCGATTGATGAAAGTGGATGCGAAGATGAATCTCCCAATTCAAGGTCAGGTTTCGACTCAAGTTGGGGACCGTTCCGCGCATCCTCGCAATTACGGTCCCCTTGCGGATTGGAATGGCCATGCGAGGATTACGGGGCCTTGCGGCGATACCATGGAGTTCTGGCTCAATGTGTCGGAAGGACGAGTCGGCAAACTCGGTTTCACGACGACCGGTTGTGGCCCTTCGCGGGCTGCCGGGAGCATGGCCTCGGAATTGGCCGCGGGGCGAGCGATCGCCGAAGCGGCCCAGATCGATCAGGCCGAGATTCTTACCGCCTTGGGCGGATTGCCTAAGGAATCGGAACACTGCGCGCTGTTGGCCGCCAATGTCCTGAAAGCGGCGCTGGGCGACTATGTTCATCGTTCGGTCGCAACGCCGCAGGACTGTGAACATTGTTCCTCGGCCGGGTGCGTCGCCCGGTCGCGACGACAGGATGAATCGGAAGAACAGTTCCGCGACCGCCAGGCCCTGGCCCGCAAAATGTGTCAGATCGGCTACAAGCTGTTGGTGATGTCGGGGAAAGGGGGCGTGGGCAAGAGCACTGTCGCCGCGAACCTCGCCGCCGCACTGGCCCTGTCCGGCAAATCGGTGGGACTGCTCGATGTTGACATTCACGGGCCAAGTGTTCCCAGACTGATGGGCGTCGAAGGCGAGCGGATCGTCGTCCACGAGTCGGAGATCGTGCCCATTGAGATTGGCGGCAGTCTCAAGGTGATGTCGATTGGATTCCTGTTGAATAGTCCCAACGATGCGGTCATCTGGCGAGGTCCGATGAAATACGGAGTCATCCAACAGTTCCTCAAGGATGTGGCCTGGGGGGCGTTGGACTACCTGGTGATCGATGCGCCTCCTGGCACCGGCGATGAGCCGCTTTCCGTCGCCCAACTCGTGGGCCAACCGGCGGGAGCCGTGCTCGTGACGACTCCGCAAGATCTCTCCGTCGCCGACGTCCGCCGTTCCGTGTCGTTCTGTCAGCGACTGGAACTGCCGGTCGTCGGGATTGTGGAAAACATGAGCGGGCTCGTGTGTCCGCACTGCCAAGGCGTGATCGATCTGTTCAAAACGGGGGGCGGAGAGTCGCTGGCCCGCGAGATGAAGGTCCCCTTCCTCGGCCGTATCCCGATCGATCCGCAGATCGTCGAATGTGGCGATGCCGGATCTCCCTACGTGCATCGACATAGCGACAGCCCGGCGGCAGGGGCAATCCGCCGTGTCGTGGAATCCATTCTCACCGTCACCGAGTCACGTTGAACTGACCATTTCAAACGACAAGTCGTACCCCAAGGAATCATCCTTATGAAGATCGCCATTCCCGTCGCCGGAGGCCGGCTCTGCATGCATTTTGGCCACTGCGAACAATTCGCCCTGATCGAGGTCGTGGAAAACGACAAGAAGACGACCGCAACGACACTGGTCACACCTCCCCCGCACGAACCGGGGCTGTTGCCTCGCTGGCTTCACGAGCAGGGCGTCTCGCTGATCATTGCCGGCGGCATGGGCCAGAGGGCGCAGCAGATTTTCGGTCAAAACGGCGTGCAGGTCGTCGTTGGAGCACCGCCGGAAGCCCCCGAGACACTGGTCGCAGCCTACCTGGACGGCACCCTGCAGTGTGGCGGAAACGCTTGTGATCACTAGGCCAAGCAACGCCATCCTGAAGACGTACATCTTGCCGCCTCGTGGTCCTCGCCTGCCGGCCGTCACTCATTGGCCGATCCTCGTCGCAGCCTTCTCAGATGATGTTCGTCGGAAGGAAGGGGCGCCAAAAGCCATAGAGGGCCAAGGCCTTCTCCCCTGCGTGTCGTCCCTTGACGAATCGTTCGTCCAAAGCGTCGTTCAGTTGTGCAAGCAACTTCTTCACGCCGGCGGGGCCAGACAGACGGCAATGGGCGGTCGCCGGCGCATCAGGCCCGATGCCCAGGGTGATCCCGGCCAGTTCGTCCACCGCTTCAAAGGCGTCGGCGTCGTTGGCCCCGTCTCCTGCATAGAGCAGCGCTGCGTCCTCGCCTCCGATGTGGCGGACGATCTGCCGCACGGCCGTCCCCTTGTTCCACCCCAGCTGCGGCGTGACTTCCACGCTCATGGGACCGTCGAGCGATTGCAGTTGGCGGCCATAGTCCAGGAGGATGGTCTCGAGTCGGCTTCGCAACGGCGGTATCTGGTGAGGGGACACTTGTCGATAGTGGACGGTCAGGCCCATCCCCTTATCCTCGACCCAGGCGTCAGGAAAAGCCACCAATGCCTCCCGCAAGCGAGTCCCAAGCCTCGCAATGATCTCTTCGGCTTGCCGGGCTTGAGGATGGGTGATGCGGAGCCCATGAAGATCGAGTTCCAGGCCGCTGGTTCCCGCCAGCAAGACCTTGGGGAGGGAAACCAACGCTTGGATATCCCGCAGGGCTCGGCCGCTGACGATGGCCACATGCACGCCGGGCCATGAGCTGAGCCGTCGCAGGAGGCGATGGGTACGCCGGTCGAGTCTTGCCAGACTGGGGTGCTCGACGAGAGGCACCAGGGTTCCATCGTAATCGCTCATCAGCACGAGGGGCCGGCCCTGACCGTACGCCGCCAAGAGTCGTCGAAGAATAACTTGTACCATTATGCGAATTCTCCCACGGCCGAGCGAGGCACGATGAGCTTGCTGGCCTCTGACAGAAGCGTCCCTGCCCAGCCGTAGATGTTGTGGTCGTAAATCCGTTCACGCATCCATGCCATGCGTTGCTCTTGCTCTTCGTCCGACATCGTGAGGGCCGTGTAGAGCGACTCGGCGAACTCGTCCGTGGCGTAAGGGTTGATCAAGACCGCTCCCGTCAGTTCGCGGGAGGCTCCGGTGAAGCACGAGAGCACCAGCACGCCCCGCAGGTCGCTGCGCGTGGCCACAAACTCCTTGGCCACGAGATTCATGCCGTCGTGGAGCGAGCTGACCACGCAGCCGGCTGCCATCCGGTAGAGCATGAAGACTTCCGAGGGCTCATAGTGCTCATGGAGAAAGATAATCGGCCGCCAGGAATCGTGCCCGTGGCGCCAGTTGATTTCGTCCGCCAGTCGGTCGAGTTGGTCGCTGAGCTGGCGATAGGCGGGAATATGCGTCCGGCTGGGAGCGCCGACTTGGACGAAGCTGAACGTGCCCTTGAGCTCCGGATGGAGCGTCAGCAAACGGTCCACGGCGCCGAAGCGTTCCGGAATCCCTTTTGTGTAATCCACGCGATCCACGCCGACCAGCAGCCGCTCCCGGCCCACGCGGAGTTTGCGACGCAACCGGGTTTCTTCCCGGTCAAGGTCGCTCGGCAGCGAATCCAAGACGAAATCGGGATCAATGCTGATCGGATGGGGCCGCACGAAGGTGTTCTGGCCACCTTTGGTCACCGCGAAGTGCTCCATGTCGACCCGAGCTTCCAGGCTGCGGTCCACCGTGTCGAGGAAGTTGTTGCAGTGGTGCTCGACCTGGAAGCCGACGAGGTCGTTGCCCAGCATCCCGTCGAGGAACTCTTGCTTCCACGGGAACACCCGCATCACCTCCCGATTCGGCCAGGGGATGTGCCAGAAATGGGCCAGGAGCAGATCCGGCCGGGCTCGGCGCAGCATGCGCGGGAGGAGCGCCAGGTGGTAGTCCTGGATGAAGACCACCGCGGGGTCGGAGCCGATCTCGTCGAGCACGGCG
>JBDKTH010001074.1:0-2421 GCA_039680305.1 Thermoguttaceae bacterium
GTGCCGTGGCGGGCCTCGCAAGCTCGGCACCGCCCTACCTTGCTGGACAGATCGAACCAACGGGGGCAGCCCATGAAAGGTTCACAAAGAGTCTTGATCGCAACTCTGCTTGTCACGATCGTCGCGATGGGATGCGATAACGCCAACCGGGCGACGCATCGCCCGGCTGGCCATGCGGATTCGAACAAGGATGCGGAAGCGCGCGAGGCGGCCCAGCAGGAAGCCACGTCACGGACACTGGCCGCCGAATTGGAGGAGGCCTATCGCACGAAGTCGGCCGACCGGCTGGCGGCCTTCTTCCGCCGCTGGCACGATTCCGTGCGGCCAGCGAACCTCGAAACGATCAAGGACCCGGCGGAGCGAGAAGTGTATGCGCTCTATCGCTCGTTTTTCAGCCCCTTCGCGTTGGACAAGATTGCCGGTCGACCAATCGCGCAGCCCTCGTATAAGGGCATACAATACGTCCTGGTGCAGACCTCGCTCGAGTTTCGCGTGGGTAGAGTCGAGCCCGAGCAGTGGCGGACCCTTGCCGACTTTCGCCCACCGGTCCAGTTTCCGAACGCCGAGGTCCTGTACCTCACCCCGACCTACGAGAAGGCCCTGGTGACGTTTCTCGAAGTCAGCAACACCCGCGAAACGCCGAAGGCTCAAGGTGACGAAGCCCTCCGTCGCCTCGAGTTCCTGGCCCCGTTCGTCCAGGTGACCATTGGCCACTGGTCGGGTTGGGACTTGCTGACGGCACCGAGCGTGCTAGACGTCGAACTCACCGAGGACTTGACCGAGGCGGACGTGGCGTTTGCGCTGATTTGGGAGGGCGGCAAGACCGTGATGCGACGCGGGTCCGACGGCTGGAAGATCGAAGAGTCGGGAGTCCAATGGATGCAGTAGGTCGTTTGATGGAGCCCAGCAACAACACGATTTCGAGGTATCAACTCCAGCGAAGCCTGGTGCGGGCGGCCATGGTCCGGTCGGCGGTCACGATGCTCTGCGCCGTGCCGACCATGGCCATCGCGGGCGGCTTGCAGCCATGGATTGGCGAGGGGCCCGCCGTGTTGATCTTCTTCGGGGGTTTCTTGGTGTGTTCTTGGCTGATGACGAAGTATCACTGCAAGCGGGCCGTTACCTGTCCCCATTGCGGCGGCAGCCTATGGGACTGCGGGACCGACAACTTCAAACCCCGGCGGATGAAGATCAGGGATGGCATTACGGAATGCCCGAACTGCCACGCACCGATCGTGTAAACCTTCAGACAAGGAACACGTCATGGCGTCCCTGCCCCTTGAATGCAGACGAGGTGACGACCCGGCTGAACCAGGACCTGCAGGAGACCCTGCAGGTCCGTTTTGGATACTGGACACACCTCGCGCCGCTTGAGACGGGCTCTCCCTGAATGACCTCGCACAAGATGGGTAATCAAGCTCGGCACCGCCCTACCTTGCTAAGCCGCGCAGCGGCGACGTGTCCCGGACGTCACTGCTGCGCGGCCGGCGAATGTTTGACACGCCCGGCGTTGAACACCGGACCGACTCAGGGCTGGCGCGTGCGGAACGTGTAGACGACGGGTTCCAGGGGAACGCCGGCCTGGCTGGCGAAGTTCTTGTGACTCGCGCTGTTGAGGCCCAGGCGGTAGTCCCAGCCGGGCTTCAGTTCGACCGGCAGCACGCAGGTCTTGTGATCGGCGCTCCAGGTCGGCCGCTGGCCTTGGGGAATCGTGGGGAAGTTCGGCCCGCCGCCCGTCCAAGAGCACCCGTCTCCCATGGGCACGTTGAAGGTGACGCGGATCTCACGGAGGCCCGGATCGACATCCTTGGCGCCGTTAGGCGGAGTGAGCGAGACGACCTCCGGCCGACGCACGCGGTTCTTCAACTCCTCGCTCGCCCCTCGGGTCACGAAGTAGATTGCCGACGGTCGCGCGGGCACGCCCTGGGCGCTCTGGAAATTCTGGTAATCGGTGGAGTTGATGCCGACCCGGTAGTAGCGAGCCTCGTCGAGCTTGACCGGCAGCACACACGTCCGGCGATCGCGCCAGACAGGGCGTTTGCCCTCGGGGATCGGCGGATACTCGGGCCCGCCGCCGGTCCACGACATGCCGCGTCCCATGTCCTGGTCAAAAATGACGATAATCTCCGACGTTGCCGGGTCGACATCCACGGCCCCAACCGCGGGCCAGACGCCCACGATCTGAGGCACCCCGCCGCGTCGCTCCGGCGTATCGCTGGTGGAGTCGGCCGCCTGGCCCCCATCGGCCTGACGCGGCTTGAGCGTCAATTCAATGCGTGTGATGCGGCCGTCGCGCACGGTGATCTGCTGCTCCTGGGGCTGATAACCTTCGAGATCAAGCACGATCTTGTAAGCGCCGGACTCGACCGGGAAAAGGCCGTCCGACTTGCCGAGTTTCTTGCCATCGAGCAGGATTTCCGC
>JBDKTH010001068.1:0-3093 GCA_039680305.1 Thermoguttaceae bacterium
TCTACAATCTCAAGGCGGATATGGGCGAAACCACGGACCTGGCCAACACGCATCCCGACCTGGTGGCCAAGGCGGAGGCCCTGATGCAGGCGGCCCGCGTGGAGGATCCCAACTGGCCGATGCGCGATCAGAAACCACCACGTCCCAAGGCCGGCAAGGCGAAGCAGGGGAACGTGCGAAAGGTGTCGTTCCGCCCAGCGACCGAGACCGCGTGCCCAGGGCTGTGAGCGAGGTTTTTTAGCAACGGACGCACGAAACGGTATGAGAACTGCACTTGTTACCCTTCTGATCGCGACCGCCACGATGGGATTTGCGCAAACGCCGTCACACTCGAAGAAGCCTGAGCCCTCGGTGCCCGCCGGAGACGATTACAGGACGGGGCCGGATTCGCAGCGCCAGCCGGGCGTGCCGACGGGCAAGACCTTCGAGTTCACGTTTGCCGGCTCGAAGGTCTTGCCGGGCACCAGCCGCAAAGTCACCGTCTATGTCCCTGCGCAGTACAAGGGCGACAAGCCGGCCTGCGTCTACGTGGGGCTGGACAACCTGGGCTTCGCGGCGACGGTGGTGTTCGACAACCTCATCCACAAGAACGAAATGCCGGTGACCATCGGCATCGGTGTGAGCCCGGGGCAGGTCGACTCGGCCGACCCGCCGAGCAATCCGCGGCTTAATCGCAGCTTCGAGTTTGACGGCCTGAACGACTCCCTGGCCCGTTTCCTGCTCGAGGAACTCCTGCCGGAAGTGGAACGACACCGGGCCCCGGACGGCCTGCCGATCCTTTTGTCAAAGGACCCGAACGACCGCTGCACGGGAGGCGGAAGCACGGGCGGGATCGCGGCCTTTACGCTCGCCTGGGAGCGGCCCGACGCGTTCCGGCGGGTGTTTACGGCGATCGGCACGTTCGTGGGGATGCGCGGCGGGGACCGCTACCCGGTCCTCGTGCGGAAAACCGAGCCCAAACCGATCCGCGTGTTCATGCAGGACGGCTCGAACGATCAGTGGCTGGGCGGGCCGGAGGTCGGCGACTGGTGGATGGGGAATCAGACCCTGGAGCGGGCCTTGTCGTTTGCCGGCTATCAGGTCGAACACGTCTGGGGCGAGGGGATCCACAGCGGCCGCCACGCCACGGCGGTCTTCCCCGATGCGATGCGCTGGCTCTGGAAGGACTGGCCGCAGCCGGTCCGTGCTGGCCAGACGCAAAACACCGTGCTCAAGGCCATTTTGCCTCCGGAGGACCGCTGGCAAACCGTGGCCAGTGGCTACAAGCGTGCCGACGCCCTGGCTTCCAATGCCAAGGGGGAGGTCTTTTTCCGCGACGCTGGCAATCAGAAGACGTACCGGATCGCACGCGACGAACGGATCGGAGAATCCCTGAGCCTCGGCAACAAAGGGCGGGGCATGGCATTTGGCCCCGATGGCCGGCTCTACGCCGTGGATCCTGAGGCGGCCACGATCACCGCTTGCGGGGCCAACGGCCAGACGTCCACCATTGCCACCGGCATCCGCGGCCACCACCTCCTGGTGACCCATCAGGGCAACCTCTGCGTGACCGAACCGGGCGTGGGGACCGCCGACCCAAGCAACGTCTGGCTGGTCCGGCCGGATGGAGAAAAGACGCTCGTGGACAGCGGGCTCGACGCCGCGTCGGGCATCGCCCTTTCCCCCGACGGACTCTGGCTGTGCGTGGTCGAGCGCCGGACCCACTGGGGCTACAGCTACCAGGTTCAGCCGGACGGCACGCTCCAGCACAAGCAGCGGTTCTACTGGTTCCACGTTCCCGATTGGGCGGACGATAGCGGGGCAGGCAGCCTCGCGATGGATCGCGACGGCCGGCTCTACGCGGCCACTCGCATGGGCGTCCAGGTGCTCGACCGCAACGGCCGCGTCCGGGCGATCCTCCCCGTGCCCGGCGGCGAGGTCACGAGCGTCGCGTTTGGCGGCGAGAATTTCGACACGCTCTACGCGACTTCTGCGGGCGTCGTCTACAAACGAAAGCTCAAGGTCTCCGGCATGCCTCCGTGGGCGGCTCCGATCCAACTTCCTCCTTGGGGAGCGGGGTGAGGAGCGGCCGCCATCGCTCGCTCGGAATCTCAATCCTCCAGCTCCTCCGGACGGATCGGCTGGCCTTCCCAGAGCAACACGCCGTTCTGCTTGGCGAGCACGCGATGGGCACTGCCGGGGGCCGCGGGCACGTCGACCTTGGGCAACCACTGGGCGTGCTGGCGGATCACGTCGGCGCACTGCGGGTCCTTGGCCAGGTTGGTCCATTCGTTCGGGTCGCGGCGGTGATCGTAGAGTTCTTCGGAGCCGTCGGCGTAGCGGATGTAACGCCAGTGCTCGCTTCGCACGGTGTGGTTGCCCTCGTTATGCGTGGTGATGGCGGGCCAGGGCCGGGACGCCGCGGCGTTTTTCAACTGGGGCGCAAGGCTGTGGCCTTCCAGACCGGCCTTGGCCGGCAGACCGCACAGTTCCACCAGGGTGGGATAGATGTCCAGAAGCTCGGCCGGCTTGGTGCACCGAGCGCCGCCGGTCACGCCAGGCCCGGCAACGATCAGCGGGACGTGGGTCGACCGCTCCCACAGCGTATTTTTGCCGGTAACCGCCTTCTCGCCCAGGTGCCAGGCGTTGTCCGACCAAAGCACGACCCCCGTGTTCTTGGCCTGCCCCATCGCCTCGAGCGTTTCGAGCACCCGGCCGATCTGACTGTCCATGAAGGTGGTGCTGGCCAGGTAGGCTCGCACGAGCGGACGCCATTGGTCAGCCGTTTTCACCCAAGAGAGCCGCGGCTCAGGAAGCTTCCAGTGCAAGTACCAGGCGTAGAAGGGGACGTCGTCGCGGTCGCGATCCAATACGGGCGGGAGCGTGATCGCTTCCTGGGGCGGATACAAATCGAACCATTTCTGGGAGGCGAAACAGGGGACGTGCGGGAGCCGGAAGCCCACGGCCACGAAGAAAGGCCGGTCCGTCGGCAGCGACTTGAGCTGGGCAACGCAGGCATCGGCGATCTTCCAGTCGGCCTGGTCGTGGTCGTCGGCCGGAAAAATGCCCCAGTCCATCGCGCGGAGGTCGTCGGGCGTGTGAACGAACTTCTTG
>JBDKTH010000321.1:0-3828 GCA_039680305.1 Thermoguttaceae bacterium
CGACTCGCTGGAGGCCGACAGCACCAGGCCGCCGAAGCCGAGTTCACTGTTGGCCCGCCCTACTCCGAGATTCGACAGCCCCTGGCCACCGACAAGACTTGGGTTGGACCCTGCAGCGGAGTTACCCAGCGGGCTGGTGGAGTTGAACAGGTACCCAGGTATATTCGTCCCATCCAGTGTACCAAGTCCGGGCACGCTGCGGTCGAAGAGAAGCGAGTCTTGCAGGCCCAGTTCCACGCCGAATTCGTCGGTGTCGTTGAGCGTCACATCGGCGATCAGCACTTGGATCATCACCATGGGCGGGCGCTCGTCGAGTTGTTTGACGAGTTTGGTGATCTCCTCGAAGAACCGCGGCGTAGCGCTGACGATCAGGCTGTTGCTGACCGGCTCGGGCACGACCACCACTTCACGCTCGATTTGCTCGAAGGCACTGACCAGCCCGGGCGCCATCTGCTGCACCTGGCGCTCACTGCGCAGGTATTGGTTGATGGCATTCGCCACGTCGGTGGCCGGGGCGTTCTTCAGCCGGTACACCGTGCTTTCGCGGTTACGCACGTCGCTTTCGTCCAACCGCATGAGGATCGCCTCGACCACGGTCAACTGGCCGGCCGAGCCGGAAGCGATGATGCTGTTGGTCCGCAGGTCGACGGCAAACCGCGGCGTGACCAGCGTGCTCTCCCCCTCGGCGGTCCCATTGCGCACCGCCGGCGTTTCCTGCCCGGTCTGGGTACTGAAGATGCTCTGGAGCATCGTCACCATGTTCGTGGCATCGCCATTGACGAGATTGAACACTTTGACCTGAGCCTCGACGCTGGGAAGCTGGTCGAGTTCGCGGATCAAGGCTTCGATGAGCGGCTTGCTTTCGGCGGAGGCGGTCACGACTACGGAGTTGGTCCGCGAATCGGCGGTTACCTGAGCGTCGGTCAGAATTCCCGAGTTCAAGATGCCCCGACCGCGTGCATCGATGGTGACCAGGCGCAGGCGGACCGACTTGCGTTCGTAATCGTCGCGTCGCCCCGAGGCGCCCCCGGCCACGGACGCCCCAGGTCCGCGCTGTGCCCGCTGACCGTACATCTGCCCGGTGATGGCGTCCTGCAAGATCGGTCCCAACTCGGAGGCCAACGAATTCTTCAGTTTGAAGACGCGGACCTCGTTGCAAGCCTCGTTGGCCGGCGCGTCAATCCGCGCGATCAGGGCCGCCACCTCGACCAGGTCCCGGGGACTGGCCCGGACAATCAGGGAGTTGGTGCGGAAGTCGGCAAACACCTGCCCCCGAAGCCCGAGCCCCGTCAGTCCATCTTGCGAGGCCTGCGCCAGAAAGGTGTCGACGGTCGTTTGGGCCGTCTCGGCCGCGGCGTTCTTCAGGCGGAAGACCTGGAACTGGGCGCTGGGCGGCACCGGTTGATCGAGCCGCTTGACCAGTTCGATCACCGTGGTTACGTTCTCGGGCCGCCCGACCACCAAGAGGGCATTGGGCTTCACCAGGGCCGTGATGCTCACGCTCCCCTGCCGGGCCATAAAGACTTGGTCGTAAAGCTGCATCAGAAGCGATGCCAAGGCCGTGCAATCGACGTTCGCCAGGGGCACCACTTCAATCGACGGCTTGGTCTGGGTGCTCAACTGTTCGATCTGGTCGATGATCTGGGCGACCTTGTCCACATCGCGAGGATTGCCGCGGAGGACCAACACGTCGAGTCCTTCGAGCATTTCCACTTGCACTGGCCCGATCAGGCCGCCCTCCTGGTCGGCGTCCGCGGCCCCTTGGGCCCCCGGCGGCAGTGGCGCATTGGGGGCCGGTGACGAGGCTTTGGGATCCACTGGCCTCGGCGGGACGCTTCCCGCGCCAGTCCGTGGACCGACGGGACCGTGGGGAGGTTGTTGCATCGCGAATGCCTCGACCGCCGGTCGCACGTCCGCCGCATGGGCCGCTTTGAGCGACACCAACCGCAGGCCCGCATCCGTGGCCCCGCCCGGGCTGTCCAGGGCTTGAACCAGTTGCGAAGCCGAATTGACCGCGGCCGCCGTCCCTTCGAGTTGCACCGCCTGAGTCTGGCGGTTCACCGCGATCCCGAGCTTCTGGCCGCTGGTCAAGGTCAGGCGGTAGGCCGAAGCCGCGTTTCCCCCGCCGGCCACGGGCGTCAGACGATTGCCCACCGTACTCAGCAGGGCCGCCTCAAACTGTTCGGCCGTGGTGCGAGTCAGTCGGAACTCCTGTCGCAGCCCGGCTGGCACGGCCGGTGCTTCAGCCACTTGAGTGGCGCGCGCCGCCTTGTCGGGTGTGACAGAACGACTTTTCGCCCCCAGACTGGCGGCGATCTCAAGATGAACACTGTGAGGGGCCAGGACAATCACCTGGGCCCTTCGCGCATCGGGCACAATCCGCACGTTCGGATGAGCGGCGTACTCCTTTTCCAGTCGAGCGGCCAGGGTAGGAACCTGATCACCCGGGGTAGGGTAGACTTCCAGAACCGGATCCGAAGAGGTGGTCTCCAGGGGAGTTGCGGCAACGCGAGTGTCGTTGGTTCCAACGCTTCCCCACGGCCCTAGGACAATCCCGGCGGCTAGCAGTAGCCCGACCGGCACAAAGACGGCGATCGACTTGCCACGCATAGTAAAGCGGCTTCCGTACCTGTGTTACGATATGCCCAGAGCCCCTTCCCCCTGCGAGCGCACCCTGGCCCGCAAAATCCATACAACCGGTATGATCGGCAGATTTTGCCAGATTCCCCAAGGGATTCTCCGCGGAACTGCGTCTGGAGAGGGAGCAAGGTCGGCGTCCAGCGAATCCCGCCCTTCTTTCAGGGGAGATTGACGTCTGGGGCTGTTCGGCCTAATAATCTGGGTAGAATTGCCCCGTCGGAACGATAAAGGAAATGGGGCAATCGATTGGAGAGAGAGCCATGCGCATTCACTTGCTCGCGGTGACTATCGCAACCGTTGCTGTGTGGGCGATCCCAGCGCCGGCTTGGGGCCAGTTCAACCGCTCCAGCGGTGTGACTTCCTCCGCGTTGAAGTCGAGCTCCACAGGCATGTTCGGAAGTCGGTTCGGCCAATCGTCGACCTCGGGGAATTCCAGCACTAGTGGCAGTAGTTCCCAGTCAAGCAGCAGCGGAAGCTTGGGCAGTTCCTCGAGTACGCTTGGCGGAATCTCCAGCGATCAGTTGCTCCGCAGTGCCCGCGGGGCGAACAACTTTGTCGGCGCTGACTCCAACGACAATCGCAACTTTCTTGGCTACACGAACAGCACCTCAGGCAGTTCCAATACCAGCAACTACGGTCCCAGCCGGCTCACCAACAGCCAACTTGGGACTTCCAGGAATTCGAACGCTTACACCAACCGATCCCAGCAGAGAAGCTACGGTCAGGGCTCCAGTCGCTACGGTCGCAGCACGGTGACGCCACGGCCCACGTACGATCTGGGATTTGACTACGCCGGCCCCGCGGCGGCCTCGCTGAACACCAAGCTCAGCACCCGCCTGTCCAGTTCCCCCGCCCTTCGTCTCGGCACGCCGGTGCAGGTCTCGCTGGAAAATGGAACGGCCGTGCTGCGTGGCACCACGCGTTCGGAACACGAACGACGACTGCTTGAGCAGCTCCTTCTCCTGGAGCCGGGGGTGCGTGACGTGGACAATCAGCTTACCGTCTCGCCCGTTCCCGTCAAGGCACCAGCCGCCAAATAGCCGTTCGCCCGGCCGACACGACAAGCCGTGTCGGCCCACCTCGGAACGGAACGCCCCGGCTCTGACGGGGAGATGGCCAGATCGCATGCCGGCTCACCTCACGGCGGTCTGCTGGGAGGCGGGCACCGGTAGAACTGGCAGTTGACGG
>JBDKTH010000049.1:0-5119 GCA_039680305.1 Thermoguttaceae bacterium
CCTGGTCGCCGAGATCGGCCCTGGGGTCGCCAACGTGCGAGTCGGCGACCGGGTGGCCGTGCGACCGTTGAAACCGGGCGAACCATCGCCCGTCGATAATGGCGCGACGCACATCGGGCAGAACCTGAAGTTCATCGGCATCGACACGCCCGGCGCCATGCAACGCTCGTGGACCGTGCCTGCCTACACGCTTCACCAGTTGCCGGCGATCGTGTCCTTCACGCACGGCGCGATGATCGAGCCCGTGGCCGTGGCCTGCCACGACGTGCGGTTGGGCGAAGTCAAGGCGGGCGAGAACGTGGTGGTCATCGGGGGCGGGCCGATCGGGCTGCTGGTCGCCCTGGTGGCCGCCCAGAAAGGGGCCCGGGTTCTCGTGTCGGAAGTCAACAGCCAGCGGCTGGCGTTGGCCCGCGAGTTGGGGCTGGCGACCGTCGATCCCCAACACGACGATCTTGTCGAGGCCGTCGGACGATTCACCGAAGGGGCCTACGCCGACGTTGTGTTCGAGGTGTCGGGAACCGCTCCGGGCGTGGCGGCCATGACGCAGCTCCCACGTGTGCGCGGACGGATCGTGATGGTGGCCATCCACTCCGAGCCGAAGCCGGTCGATCTGTTCCGTTTCTTCTGGCGCGAGTTGCGGCTGATCGGCGCCCGGGTGTACGAGGCGCAGGACTACGAGGAAGCGATCCGGATCGTGGCCGAAGGCAATCTCCCCCTCGACCGATTGATCAGCCAGGTGGCCCCGCTGGCCGAGGTGCAGTCGCTATTCGAGACAATCGCCCGTACTCCGGCGGGCATGAAGTATCTGATCCAGTGTTCTTGAGGAAGAATCCGTCATGAGCGTCATCGATCTGTTCAAATTGAATGGCAAAACCGCCCTGGTCACCGGTTGCCGGCGAGGGATCGGCAAGGCCATGGCCCTGGGGCTGGCCGAGGCCGGCGCCGACATCATCGGCGTCTCGGCGCAGTTGGAGGACGACGGCGGCGAGGTCGGCAAGGAAGTGACGGCCCTGGGACGATCGTTCCGGCCCTGCCGCTGCGACTTCGCCGATCGCAGGTCGGTCTACGAGTTGATCGCCCGTATCAAGGCCGAGTGCCCCCCGGTCGACATCCTGGTGAACAACGCGGGCACGATCCTTCGCAAACCGGCCGTCGAGCATCCCGACGAGTATTGGGATCGCGTGGTGGAGATCAACCTCAACGCCCAGTTCGTGCTGTCGCGTGAGTTCGGCAAAGACATGGTCGCCCGCGGCCGGGGGAAGATCATCTTTACCGCGTCGCTGCTCACGTTCCAGGGGGGCATCACGGTGCCCGGCTACGCGGCCAGCAAAGGGGGCATCGGCCAGTTGACGATGGCGCTGTCGAACGAGTGGGCCAAGCATGGCGTGAACGTCAACGCGATTGCCCCGGGCTACATTGCCACCGATAACACGGCCGCCCTGCGTGCCGACCCCGATCGCTCCTCCGCGATCCTTGCCCGGATTCCAGCGGCGCGGTGGGGCGAGGCGAACGATTTCAAAGGACCGGTCGTGTTTCTCGCATCGGCCGCTTCCGACTACATGCACGGCACCATCATGACCGTCGACGGCGGCTGGATGGGGCGGTAGTGCATTGGGCTCCCCTCTCCGAGTCGATGGCAGAGGGCCAGGGGGGCGAAACTCCCATGGACGCATCTGAATCACGAGTACTCCTATGACCAAACCCAAATTACTGTTCGCCTGTCCCATTGCCGATGCGGAGGCCAAGGCACGCATCGAACACTATGCCGAAGTTGTCGAAATCGCTCCGGCGACGGAACAGGCGGTGCTGGAACACCTCGACGGGATGGAAGGGCTGATCGTCCCGTTCACCACCCAACCGGTCATCACCCGGGCCGTGCTCGACCGTGGGAAACAGTTGAGACTGGTGGGCACGACCTACGGGGGCACGCGGCAGAACGTCGATGATCGCTATGCCGTGGAGAAGGGACTGACGGTGATCCACACCGGCGCGTCGCGCCCGCGACCGATGGCCGAGTTCACGCTGGGTTTGATCCTGTCGTCGCTGATGCACATCCACAGCTTCCACCACGCGATGTGCAGCGGCGAGGCCTGGCCACGCTCCAAGTATCCTCGCGGCCGCATTCTTCAGGACCGCGCGGTGGGAATCGTGGGGCTCGGGTTGATCGGAGAAGGGATTCTCGAACTGCTCCGACCGTTTACCAATAAGCTCTTCGTGTACTCTCGCCATCTGAGCGACGCGGACTCGCGGCAGAAGGGTGTCGAACGCCTCGCCCTCGACGATCTGTTCTCGCGGTGTGAAATCGTAGTTTTGGCTGGCGGCTACACGCCCGAGACCCACCACCTGATCCGCCGTCAGCACTTCGACCGCATGCCGGCGGGCGGATTGTTTGTGAACATCGCCCGCGGCAAGATGGTCCACGAGCAGGAGATGATCGAAGCCCTCCAGTCGCGCGACATCTACCTGGCCCTGGACGTGTTCGAGGAGGAACCGCTGGCTGCCGAGAGTCCGCTGCGAAGCAACGATCGCGTCTTGCTGGTCCCGCACCGGGGCAACAACGCCATCGAGTTCGAACAGCGTTGGCAGTGTCTGGCCGACGAAATCGAGCGGTTCTATACCGGCCAGTGTCCGCAGTCCGCCCTGACACTGGAAAGATTGTCGGTGATGAGCGAGTCGTAGTTCTCCGGCATCACATTGCGTCCTCTCTCCGGGAGAGAGGACGCGTGGCGGTACGTTTTGAGCGGCTGTCTGGGAAGCGGCCCAACCCTGCTACTCGATGCCCAAGTGCCGCTGCATCTCCTCGAGCGACACGCCCTTGGTTTCGGGCAGGAACTTCCACACGAGCACGAGTTGCAGGACCATCATCGCCGCGAAGAACACAAACGGAGCGGCCGGGGACACGCGGTCGACGATCACGGGGAAGGTGAAGTTGATCAGCGCACACCAGGCCCAATGCGTGAAACTGCCCAAGGCCTGGCCCCGCGCACGGACGCGATTCGGGAAGATCTCGGCGATGAACACCCAGATGACCGCCCCCAGCGAAAACGCGAAGAAGGCGACGAAGCCGATCAGGCTGGCAAGGACCAGGGGGCCGACGATCGACATGGAGGACTGCGGCAATTGACCGCTGGCGATCTGCTCGGACATGTAAAATGCATACGCCGTGGTGCCCAGGCACGTGGCCAGACCGAGCGCCCCAGAGAGCAACAGCTTGCGCCGGCCGAAGCGATCGATGAGCGACATGCCCAGCATCGTGAAGATCAGGTTCGTCATGCCGATGATGATCGCCTGCGCCAAGGCGCCGGTCCGCTCGGCCCCAGCCATGCGGAAGATGTCGGCGCTGTAATAGAGCACCGCATTGATGCCCGCCAACTGGTTGAACGAGGCCACCATGAAGGCCAGCAGGATCGGACGCATGTACTTCCGACGGAAGAACGCCTCGTCGGCCCCCACCGTCTCTTCGTGGAGCGAATCGACGATCTCTTTCAGGACGCCATCGGCGTCTTCGTTGCCGAGCCGCTCGAGCACGTCGCGGGCTTCCTCGCGACGGTGCTGCTTGACCAGCCAACGGGGGCTCTCAGGGATCGGCATGATGAGGAACATGAACATCACGGCCGGAAGGGCGACGATCCCCAGCATCCATCGCCAGGCCATGGGGTCGGGGACCGCCACTCCGTTGACGACGCTCGTCGTGAGCCACGCAATGATAAAGTTGGAGATATTGGCCACCAACAGGCCGGCCACGATGTTCAGTTGACTCACGGCCACCAGCCGCCCGCGGGCGTGGGGCGGGGAGATTTCGGCGATGTACATCGGAGAGACGACCGACGCGCCGCCGATGGCCAGTCCGCCGATGAAACGGAAGACCAACAGCGAGGTCCAATTCCAGGCCAACCCGCATCCGATCGCAGTGACAAAATACAAGACGGCCAGCAACATCAGCACCGGCTTGCGTCCCCACACTTCGGCCGGCTTGCCCGAGATCAACGATCCGATCACGGTGCCGACCAAGGCACTGGCCACGGTGAAGCCGAGTTCGGCGGGAGTGAGCTTGAAGAGATTGACCAACATCTCGTTGGTCCCGGAAATCACGACGGTGTCGAAGCCGAACAAGAACCCGCCCACCGCCGCGACGAGTGTGCTTCCGATCAGGTATCCGTTGAGCCTCGTGTTTGCTCTCGGCGTTTTTGCCAAAGGCTGCTCGACTACCAAATGACCCATGATCCCGTCTCCTCCTGGCCCGAAAGTCCTTGAGAACGTTGTGTTTGGAACTCCTCGACGCACTCTCCCGAATGCCGCCAGCGCGCTCCTCGCGCCGGCGATGCCCCGTCAATTCACTTTAACCGGCACCCCCACGGCCTCGAACGGGCCGGTTGCGGCGTGCACCGGCTGCGACTCATCCCATGGGGGATGGAACTCCATCGCGCACGCGCGGTACTTGCCCCCTGCCGCACGGTTATAGGGCAGCAGGTCGACTCGCACCAGGTTGGGCAGCGTGGCGGCTGCACTCGCGATCGCGCCGAGGTTCGCATCGGTGTCGGTCACGCCGGGAACCAACGGCACGCGGATCACGCACGGGGTCGCCGTCGCTGCCAGATGATCCAGGTTGCGGAGCACCGGCCGGTTGTCCTGCCCGGTATACTGGCGGTGCATGGTCGAATCCATGAGCTTGAGATCGAAGTACACGAGATCGACTCGCCCGGCCAGACGCTGAAACGAAGTCTCGTCGCCAAAGCCCGAGGTGTCCAGCACCACGTGGATCTCGTGGAGCTGGTCGATCACCTCGGCAACAAAGGCCGCTTGCGAGAGCGGCTCGCCGCCGGAAAACGTGACGCCTCCTTCCCCCGCCCGCAGCAGGTCGGCCTGGCGGTTGAGCAGCGAGGCCAGTTCCGCCGAGGTGTAAGGTTGACCGCAAGTGCGCGTGCCGGAAGGCGTGCTGAAAGGTTGCGGATCCGGCGACATCCCTTCCGGGTTGTGGCACCAGGCGCATCGCAGGGGGCAGCCTTTGAGAAACACCGACGTGCGCAGGCCCGGGCCGTCGTGAATCGCAAACTCTCGAATATCGAAGACAATTCCCGTTTGCATCCGGCGTTCCTGGCTCCCCCCAGTTATTTCCTGG
>JBDKTH010000544.1:0-1543 GCA_039680305.1 Thermoguttaceae bacterium
CCCGAAGGGAGCCGGAGAGCCCTGCGACGACCAGGGTGCAGAACAGGGTACGGGCCAGCATGCTTGGATCCTTTCAGTCAAGAGTCCTCTCCAGCGTAGTAGCGGCTGGAGGGAAAAGCAAGCTGGCAGCCCCCTGCGTGTGCGGTCCCTACGCCGCGCGCCGCTGGAGCACGTGCTGGAAGGCGGTTTCGATCGCCGTGGTTTGGCCTTCGCAAGAGAAATGCTCGAGGATCCGCTGACGGCCGGCTTCGCCGAATTGGCGGCACCGGACCGGATCGGCCAGCAACTCGATCAGGGCCTCGGCCAGAGCCTGCGAGCTGCCCGGCCGCACGAGCAGTCCGGTCTGACCATGGATCAGGCACTCGGAAACCCCGCCAACGGCGGTTGCCACGACGGGCAGGCCAGCCGCCATCGCCTCGAGGAGGGCCAAGGGCAGGCTCTCTTCCAGCGAGGCCAGCACACAGGCGTCCATCGCGCTTAGCAGATCGGTCGGCCGCTCATGGTGACCGGTCCAGATGATGCGGTCGGCAACGCCCAATGCACCGGCTTCCGCCTCGACTTGGGCCGTATAGGGCACATCCTCTCTTGACCCGACGAGGATCAACCGGACCGATGGATTGGCAGTCAGGACTTGGGGCAGAGCGCGGACGAGATACAGTTGCCCTTTGCGCGGAACCACGTTGCCGATCGTCCCCACGAGCAGGTGCGTATCGTCCAGGCCCAAGTCCCCGCGGATCTGGCGGCGGGCCTCCGGCGTGAGTTGGGGGATGTCCCGCGGCTCGATGAACGATTCAATCGTCATGATCCGGTTGCGACGCACGAAATTGTGGGTCTGGTGGTAGCGTCGCGTGGCCTCGGAAACGGCGATCACCATGTCGTTGAACATCCAGTGCAACTGGATAAAACGGCTGTGCGCCGTGGCGACGCATGGCACCCCGCTGAACCAACGCAGCAGGACCCCAAAGAAATGTGCGCGGCTCATGTGCGTGTGCACCATCTCGATGCCACGCTCGCGCGTGATTGCGGCGATCCGACGCAACTCGTCGGTCGGCCAGCGATGCAAATCCGAGAGGACCACCTCCACCGGTTCCGCCGCCATCTGCTCGGCGATCCAAGAGCCCGGCCGGCAGACGACCGTCAATTGGTGCCCACGGCGAACCAGTTCTCGGGTCAACAGCAGGCAATAGCGGACCGCACCATTGACTCCCGTGCCGGAGGTGATTTCCATGATTCGCATACATCGCCCTCGTCAGGTGGGCTATGCCCTGATTGTGTTATCGGCCCTAACCGACCGGTTGGTTGAGCGCCTCCTCTTGCTCTGGAAACGAATCACGGTGAAAAACCCCTTCCCGGTTGGCCGCTTCCTTGATGCAGGCGGCTGGCGATAGCTAGCACCGCGGCAGGAAGCCAACAAAAATAGGGTTCATCTGGCTGACGCGTACCTGGGGGCTCTGCCCCCAGACCCCCGGGATTTATCGCTTTCGTGCCAATCCCGGAGCCGGAAGCCGTCGTAATGGCCACCCCTCTCCCTTGGTTCTTCTCG
>JBDKTH010000431.1:0-2829 GCA_039680305.1 Thermoguttaceae bacterium
GCGCGGCGAACAGGCCAGGCTCGGCGGTGGGCGGGGCCCCAAATCCGATGGGTGGAGGGGCTGGGTTAGGCAGTCTCCCCGGTAGCTCGAGCGCACCAATCGGGCCCGCCTCCGGTATGACGGCTCCTTTTGCCCCCACCAGTCCCAATGCCTCCGGTCTGCGTGGTCCGGGCCAGGGATTCGGCGGCATGTCTCCGATAGGACCAAGCGGCCTTGGGGCCGTTCCGCTTAATCCAACGCCGAAAGGGATCGCGCCTTCGAGCAGGTCGAATCTCTCATCTCTGACCAACCCTTTACCCTCAAGACTGCCTCAAACGTCTACCGCCAGTCGCGTCGCCCCCGCAGACGCTCCGCCCCCCTCCAACCCGATCCGGCTCCAGGCCAGGCCGATCACGAGGGCCGAGATTCAGGCAGCGCAGGTATTCTTCGACAGCCAATTCCGCCAGTTATCCGACCAACTCGTGGAGCAGTTCAAAGGGCAGTTCCTCGATCCGGCGAAGCTGGTCACAGAACTGAATGTCAAAGGGATCAACCCGGACCTTCAACTTCGGATCAGCCAGGCCATTGCACAAGGTGACGCCAGCCAAGTGCAAATTCTCTGGGCCGACGCCACGAAAGACGTCGGTCGAGCAGAATCGCTGCACCGGCAGGTCACGATTCAAGATGCGGTGACCAAGCTGCGCGACAAGATCGCACAGGGAGATCTCGGCTCCGACGACCTCCGGCCGGTTCGCCGCACACTTGCCAATCTCGAACTGCCGCAGGAAAAGGGAACCGCTGCGACAGAACTCCTCGATACCTTGGAGAACTATCTAGGGGTTCGCGAAGTGATCTCTAGCGCCGTTCCCGGCGAGAGCAGCACCCTTGTGGATCTGCCTCACGGTTCGGTGCCCATCATCTGGAACCCGAAGCTCCCAGCCCAGACGGCCGTATCGCTGGGCAATGGCACGGTCATGGTTGGTACGGGAGGGGTCGGACATCTACAGAAGAGCACGGCAAATGTGGCTGAAACGCTGGGGCTCCCGATAGGATCAGGGCCTTCCCTTCCCATCTCTCGCGATCCAGCGATCGCGAGCGGCGTGCTTCTGGCGAATCCCGCAAGCACGCAGGCCCCTGTCTCATTCCGCGTACAGGAGGCACGCGTTACGCTTCAGCCGGGCAACACGCAGCATCTCTCCACGGGGACCGCAACGACAATCGAGTTTGCACGTGGTGAACGCCTGGGAACACAACGCTACGATCTGGCACCCGGCACTTACTACTTTGCGATCGGCCCGAAGGGTTGGGAACTCTATGGGCAGACGTTTCAGGTCGTCGTGGACAACAGCGACAACCCGAACGACTTCCAGTACCTTGTCCAGAACCAGCCGGCAAAAGTGCCTGCTCGGGAAACCCGGACTCACGTCAGCAATTACCCGCTTGTTTTGAGTTACGATCGTGGCGACGGCCAAACCGTCAAGCAGGTGAGGCTTGAGGGCGGAACCGTCAAGGTCGCAATCCACCCTGGCGACGGCTTGTGGGACCTGTTCTCGCCGCAGCAGACGCAAGCGACGGAATTCACTCCTGCCTTTTGATCGAGAACTTCACTCCATGGAAGCGGATCGGGCGTAGCCGATGAGGAAAACTCTCGTTGTCCTCCTGGCAAGGATCGTGATTACGGTTGGCGCGATTCTGGGCCAGTTCCCGTTGCAGGCGTCGGCCACGGGCGAGACGGTCGAACAATCGCCGGCAGCCCCCGCCGAGCAGGCCGAGTTGGTCCTTGATGCCCAAGGCTTTTCCAGTGCGGTACGTGGACTGGCCTTCAGCCCGGACGGAAGGCTTCTTGCCGCGGCCGGAAGCAAGGAGGTCCGGATCTGGGACGTCATGTCTGGCCAGGCGGTCGCGACGCTCCGCGGGCAGCGGGAAAGAAACGCCTACGGCAATTGCTACGCCGTCGCCTTTTCGCCTGACGGCCGCAACCTGGTCGTCGGCATCGACGATTACAGCAGCAACGGGTCGATCCGCGTCTACGACACCAAGGACTTTGGCCAGATTCGCAAGTTGCTCCCTGGGCACTACGCACCGGTCAAACACCTGGCCTTCTCCCGTGATGGCAAGTATCTCGCGTCGGCGGGAGAAAACGGCAAGATCCTCTTCTGGCGATGGGCCGACCAGCGATTCGCGGGCTCAGTGATGCCCTCGCGCCCGGATCAGCCCGTGTACTCATTCTTCGAATTCCCCACGGCGGCGCCCTACCTGTGTGTGCAAGAGACGCAGGGGATCTCGGTCATCTCGGTGCCTGGCGGAACACGGCTTACCGGCCAAGGCTGGTATCCGCGAGAGCTCCAGGACTGGCTGGCGGCTCTGCCGAATATGAGGTTTCCCTTGACATCGTCGTCAACGACCGCCATGACGGCGAGGCTCGAACAAGGGGCCTGGCTGATGGGCGGCATCGGCAAGGACAACGGCCGGGATGCCTATTGGGTCGGCTTCTGGAAGGGAAATCCCCGCACGCCGGCCGTGACCTACCAGTCGCATCGCTACCTGATCACCACGGTAGCATTGACGCCCGATGCCAGCCTGGCCGCCAGCGCCGATGCCCTCGGAGACATCCACGTCTGGGACACCCAAACCGCCATGCGGCGTCATCTGTTCCGTGGCGTGGGACAACCGATTTATCGGGTCGCGTTCGACGAGTCAGGAAGAATTCTGGGGCTGGGCACGACGCCTGTCCCTGTCGGCCCCTGGGCACGCAACAACTATGGCAAGGTCGAGCAGGCATGGTACCTTGATACGCGAAAACTGACCTTCCCGCCCCAGTCGCCCTACCGCCGTGAGACTCCAGCCCTG
>JBDKTH010001223.1:0-2052 GCA_039680305.1 Thermoguttaceae bacterium
AGTTGGGCCATCTTGTACACGTTGCCATAGGTGCTGTAGTAGACGATCAAAACTTTCATGCGAGGACCCTCCGGCAGAATCATAGGAAGGCGGGAAATGCCGGGGAGGCAATCACTACCCACTTTACGCAAAACGCCCTATCCCCACCGGAACGGCCCGTGTACAATTGGGCCTTAAGTTGGCGGCCCCTTGGGCGATGGGCGTTTGGTATAAGTTGAGAGCAGCAACGATGTTACGATACTGGACCGCCGGTGAGTCACACGGCAAGGGACTGATGGCTCTGGTCGATGGCTTCCCCGCAGGGATTGAGATCCATACCGAGCCGATCGATGCGGAGCTTCGTCGCCGCCAGGGCGGCTACGGCCGTGGCGGCCGGCAACGGATCGAAACGGATCACGTCGAGATCCTCAGCGGCATCTGGCACGACACGACCTTGGGAGGTCCAATCGCCCTGTGGGTCGTCAATAAAGACTACAAGATGGAGCGGATGGAGGACCTCCAGCGGCCACGGCCGGGCCACGGGGACCTCAGCGGGGCGATCAAGTACATGGCCCCGATCCGGGCCATTCTGGAGCGGGCCAGTGCCCGGGAAACGGCGGCCCGAGTCGCTGCCGGGGCCTTGGCCAAGCAACTGCTCGACCATTTCGGCATCGCCACGTTTGGCTATGTGGCCGAACTGGGGCCGATCAAGATCACGTCACGGGCAGGAACCCTGGACGAGCAACGGGCGATCCGCGACGCCAGCGAGATCTACTCGCTCAATCCGGATCAGGACGCGGAAATCACGACCCTGATCGACCGCTGCCAGAAGGAAGGCGACACCCTGGGCGGCGTGGTCGAGGTCCGGGTCGAGAACGTGCCGTATGGGCTGGGGACACATGCGCAGTGGGACCAGAAGCTTGATGGACGCCTTGCCCAGGCCGTGATGGCGGTCCAGGCGATCAAGGGGGTGGAGATTGGGCTAGGGTTTGAGGCCGCCCGGCGACGCGGCTCCCAGGTCCACGACCCGATCGTCTACGACGCGGCCCAGGCCGCCAGCCGCAATCTGGGCTTCACTCGGCCAACGAACAACGCGGGCGGTCTGGAAGCCGGGATGACCAACGCCCAGCCGATCGTAATCCGCGCGGCGATGAAGCCGATCAGCACCCTGGCCCATCCGTTGGAGTCGGTCAACCTGCAGACCAAGGAGTCGGAACAGGCTGCCTACGAGCGGAGCGACGTTTGTGCGGTTTCCGCCGCCAGCGTGATCATTGAGAACGTCGTGGCGTTCGAGATCGCCCGGGCGATGATCGACAAATTCGGCGGCGATAGCCTCGAGGAGATGCAGGCGAGACTCAAACTCTTCTACGAAATGGCGGCGAAAAGGTAAAAGGCTTCAACGAGGGAACAGGGATGTTCCAAGTGCATGACAGGACCCGACGGCAACTGGCGATGCTGGCCTTCGTGGTGCTGTGTCTGGTGCCGACTGCGATCGTGTTGGCCTGCGGCGTGGCCTGGCACTTGCCGGGACAGGTGCGTAAGGAATCCGATCGCCTCGGCGTTTTGCTGGGGCTGAAGGTCTCGCTCGACGGCGTCGAGTATCCACAGCCTGGGGTTGTCCGATATGTTGGGCTCACCCTGGCCGATGGCGAGACCGGCAAGGCGGTTCTCCGGTGCCAGTGTCTGGAGACGAGTTGGCACAAGCTCGTCGACAAGCAGGGGCAGGACCGCTCCTGCTTGATGCTCAACTCCCAGGAGCCGCAGCTGGAAGCCGACGGATTGCCGCACGTCTGGCGTCTCATTCGAGAGATGCTCACATGCCGGGCAGACCGGGCGCAGATCGACGCCCGAGTTCTTGCCTCGCAACTCGCGTTGAACCTGAGCGGAAGGCAGTTGAAACTCGTCGACATGCGAGGCTCGCTTGGCCTGTTTGCCGAGGGGACGCAGGTTGATATTAGTTTTCGGCAGGAGGCCGAAAAGACCGAGGGGACCAAGATCCGGATCGCACGCGACCGGAAGACGGATCCTCCGACGACCCGATTCGCCTTGCAGACCGGCGGGACTCCCCTGCCC
>JBDKTH010001137.1:0-3400 GCA_039680305.1 Thermoguttaceae bacterium
GTTCGAGTTTGCCCTCCCCCTTCAGCTTTCGCTCGACATGATGCGCCAACGCCAGATCGAGGTTGTCGCCGCCGAGGATCAGGTGCTCGCCCACCGCCACCCGGTGGAACCGCACCTTGCCGTCCGCCTCGCCGCGCACGCGGATCAACGTAAAGTCGCTCGTCCCGCCACCGATGTCACACACGAGGATTTTTTGGCCCGGGGCGACCTGCTGCTCCCAGTCGTGTGTGTGTTTGTAGATCCAGGCATAGAAGGCGGCCTGAGGCTCTTCGATCAGCACAACCCGAGGCAGGCCGGCCACGGCGGCCGCCTTGACCGTCAACTCGCGGGCGACCTCATCGAACGAGGCCGGCAGCGTCAACACGACGTCCTGTTCGGCCAGGGGGTGCTGGGGGAACTTCTCGTCCCACGCCTCGCGCACGTGGCCCAAGTAGCGCCCGCTGACCTCCACCGGCGACAGACGCTCCACGTCCGGTGCACCATGCCATGGCAGTATCGGCGAGGTCCGGTCAACGCCGGAGTGACTCAACCACGACTTGGCCGAGACCACCAAACGCCCCGGCACTAGGGTCCCATGGTCCCGGGCAAAAAAGCCGACCGCGTGGCCCGGCGGTTCTTTGTTCCACGGGAGTTTCAGCGACACGGGAGCCAGTTCTCCCGGGGCGGGTTGGTAATGGAACGACGGCAGCGTCTCTCGTGACTCCACGACCCCTGGGGCCACCAATTGGGCCACCGGGAAGGTCTGTACCTTCCAGGGTTCCTCCGACGTGTCCACGTAGCAGACCGCCGAGTTGGTGGTGCCTAAGTCGATGCCGACGACGTAACGGCTCGGCGATTGGTTGTTCGAGGTAGTTGGGATCACAGGCAATTCAGTAGGTTCTCGAATGCAGCGAGTGCCCCCCCTGGAATAGCGAGACAGGGACGGGGTTCCGCCCATGTCCGATCGGAGAGCCCTCGTCTTTTCGCGGTGCATTTCGCGCACCCGACGACTCTCGGCCATCCGAAACACGAGGGGGGAATTCCGTAAACATACCAATCTTGGACGCTGTCCAGAATCCACCAAAAAGGGGGCTCCGATTTGCGATGCGCCCCATGGTAGCGCAGGCGTCCCGCCGGTCGCAAGCGACCGGGTCAAACGGAGTCGTTCCATGGAAGTGGGAATCGGCCGTCTTCCGTGTGCCCACTGCCCTTGCCCTCGTCTCAGCCCAAGTGCTATAACCGCCGCATTCGTTTCGCTGCAAACCCTGACCCTGAGGGCGGATGCGATGGAGGAGCCGGCTGCAAAAGGCCCAGAAACGTGTCGCGTGCGCTCTGTTCTGAAACGGGCTGCGGCAAGGCTTGGACTGCTGGCCGGCACGCTCGTTCTCTTGACGTTGGTCCTGGAAGTGGCCACGCGACTGTGGACGGATACCCCTCCGCCGCTGAAGGAAAACGACTCTGCCCTGGGGCACCGCTACATTCGTTCCTTCGATGGGATGGTATTCGTTCCTGAGGCGGGGCGCAAGGTGCGGTTGCGGTTCAATTCCGTCGGGTTCCGGGGCCCCGACTGGTCCCTGGAAAAGCTGCCCGGCGTTCGACGCATCGCCATCTTTGGCGACTCGATGGTCTCCGGGCTGGAGATGGACGAACCGGACATCCTGGCCAGCCAGTTGGAACGGATTCTCTACCAAGCTCAATCCGGTGTTCGCTGGGAGGTGCTCAACTTTGGTCTATCGGGGGCGAGTCCTGCCGACCAACTGGTGTTGTATCGGGAGTTGGCCGCCCGCTATCAGCCGGACATCGTCTTGGGCTCGTACTTCTGTGGGAACGATCTGACCGACAGCACGCCCCAGTTGAGCAACAACCCGCGGAACTATTTTGAGTTGGACGACTCCGGCCGGTTGTATCAGCTGCCCACCTCGGCGGTGCGGAAAAGGTTTTCAGACCTGTTGAATCGCTACAGCCGGTTCTATGTCTGGCAGAAGGAGGCCACAAGGGGATTGCGCTACCGGGTCCAGAAGCAAACGGCGACCGCTTCCTCCATCGCCGAGTGGGCCGCCTTCTACACGGGAGAGGAGCCGGAACTGGAGCACGCTTGGAAGGTGGGCGCTGCGGTCGTCCGCGAGTTCGCCTGGCAGGCGGAAAGCAACGGAAGCCAGTTTGTCCTGCTGGTCATCCCCTCGGCCAAGCAGATCTACCGGGACCATTTCCTGGAGATCATCGAAGCCAGTGGACGGCCGGCCGAACAGTTCGACCAGGACCTGCCCGACAAGCGGCTGGCGGCGATCTGCCGCGAGGCGAAGATCTCGTCCATCCCGCTGACCGAAGCCTTGCGAGCCGCGGCCCCCAGCGGATCAGTCCAGGTCGAGAAGGAGTGGCTCTTCAATAACGGCCGCCTCCACTGGAACAAGCAAGGGAACCTCGTTGCCGCCGAGGCGATCTGCCGCTACCTGGCCGACGCGAAGGACGAAGCTCCCACCGTCGCCAAATCATCATCGCGAAAGGATGGCCGCCGATGACCGCCATTCTCGGCCTTTCCGCCTTTTACCACGATTCGGCCGCGGCGCTGGTGGTCGACGGTCAGATCGTGGCCGCCGCTCAGGAAGAACGCTTTACCCGCGTCAAGCACGATCCTGGGTTTCCCAAGCGTGCGATCGAGTATTGCCTCTCGGCGGCAGGGATGCGACCGGAGGACCTCGACTACGTCGGCTTCTACGACAAGCCGCTGGTGAAGTTCGAGCGGCTCTTGGAGACCTACCTGTCGTTCGTGCCGCAGGGCTACCGCTCGTTCCGCCAGGCCCTGCCGCTGTGGCTGAAGCAGAAGCTGTTCCTGCCGCGGGAAATCGGCCGTGGGCTCGGCGGGCGTTACCACGGGCCTTACGTGTTCACCGACCACCACCAGTCGCACGCCGCCAGCGCGTTCTTCCCGTCCCCCTTCGACGAGGCGGCGATCCTCACGCTTGATGGCGTCGGCGAGTGGTCGACCACCTGCTTCGGCGTTGGCCGCGGCAACCGCATCGATCTGACGCACGAAATCCGCTTTCCCCATTCGCTCGGCCTGCTGTACTCCGCCTTCACCTACTACACGGGCTTTCGCGTCAACAGCGGTGAGTACAAGGTGATGGGTCTGGCCCCCTATGGCCAGCCGGTCTACAAGGACGCGATCCTCGAAAAGCTCCTCGACCTGAAGGAAGACGGCTCCTTCCGCCTCGACATGAGCTACTTCAACTACTGCCAGGGGCTGACGATGACCTCCGAGAAGTTCGACCGCCTCTTCGGCGGGCCGCCCCGGAAGCCGGAATCGCCGCTCACCCAGCGGGAAATGGACCTGGCCGCCTCGGTCCAGGCGGTTACCGAAGAGGTCATGCTTCGTTCGGCCCGGCACGTGCACCGGCAGACGGGCATAAAGAACCTCGTCCTG
>JBDKTH010001050.1:0-1679 GCA_039680305.1 Thermoguttaceae bacterium
GACGCCAGAAGAGCACGGCGGCTAAGATCGCGGGCACGACCGCGAAGAATAAGGGACGGGGATGCTACGTGCGCGAGTTGGCCCAGGTGACCAGTCCTGGCCGCTATGCCTATCGGCTTTACTACCGCACGGAGGGACAGAAGGACGGGACGGCACGCCTCGCCTTCGATTGCTACGTCGGTGAGGCGAGGAAGTACACCGGGCTTGTTAGCCGCGTTCTGCCGGCAACGGACGATTGGAGCGAGGCGACCGGGACGTTCGAGCTTCCTTCGGATGTGCGCCTGACGCGGGTCCTTCTGTACCAGAACGGCCAGGGCACCACGTGGTACGACGACGTGCAGCTTTGCCGTCTGCCGTCGTCCGACAATCTCCTCGACCAAGGAGATTTCGAAAGCTCGCACCACTGGAAGGTCTCCTGTCGCAAGCAAGGTGAGACGACCTGGACGCCGATCGAAGCCGTGGTGCGGGAACGATTCCACAACGTCATCTTGCTCGATCCCGACACCGCCTACGAGTTCAAAGTGCAACAGGTCGCGGCCAACCGCGTCGAGACGGAGAGCCAGGTGCTTGCCGCACGCACGCGACCGTCGGACGATCGCGTCTGGCAAGGGTTGCGAGTTCTGCCCGATCGAGTGATGCCGACGCCGGCGGCGATCTATCCCTGCATCGAGAGCGTCGGGCAGAAGCTCTATTACTGCGAGAGCCGCGGTGGCTCGCTGTGGCTTGCCGAGCTGGACGACCAGTTCCAGCCGCGGTGGATCAAGCCCTGGGTCGAACCGCATCGGGTCGACGGGAAGTCGTGCTATCAGGGGCAGACCCAAACGGCCGTGTTGGGCGACAAGCTATACGTCTCCTGGAAGCGGGCCCACCATGGCGACGCCCCGCATGCCCGGCAGTGTATTGCCTCCTACGACACTCGGACGGGCAAGATCGGCAAGCCGTTGGTGATCGAGCCCGAGCGGCCCGAGGAGAGTACCTGGAACGGTGGGATTGCGGCGGTTGGCGATCAACTCTGGGTCAGCTATTGCCGTTGGCGAACGGCCGAGAAGGGCGAACGCACCACGGTGACCGTCCGACGCCTGGACTACGAAGCCGGCACGCTCGGGCCGGCCTTCGAGTTGGATCCCCAGCCGACCGACACGCCTTATACGCCGGTTCTGTCGGTGTGGAACAACGAACTGGTCGTCTGCTTCACCGATTCCCAGGCCAAATCGGACCAGCAGCCGCTGTGGCTGGTCCGCTTCGACGGCCAACGGTTCCACGACCTGATGACGATCAGTCCACGCGGTTTCAATCAGTATGCCAAGGGCGTGCAATGGGGCGAGAAGCTCGTCTTGGTGTGGAAGTATGGGGCCCCCTACCCGTCCGACATTTACGGGCGATACATGTTCCACGACATCGGATTGGCGCTGGTCGATCCTGCGGCCAAGCGGGTGGAACTGACCTCCCTGATCGACGACCTCAAGTACAACTCCAGCCCGGACATCACCGTACACAACGGCCGCCTGGTCTACGTCTATAACAAGTTCGAGCACGTTTACGGAACGCCGGACGACCCGGCCAAGCTGTTTGGGTCGTTCCTCGGGGAGTTGCCGCCGGTGGCAAAGCCGTAGGCGTGCATGCGCCCAGTGGCTATGGCTCCTCAGATAGCCAATCGTGTGCCACTGCTTGCCTGGAGG
>JBDKTH010000364.1:0-12451 GCA_039680305.1 Thermoguttaceae bacterium
CGGGTCGCGTTCGGTTCGCTTAGCTTGCCGGCCCCAAGAAACGGAACGAGCAGCCACCGGCCGGCGACCGCCCACGCCACAAGCGAAACGCCACCTGCCAGGTAAACGACTTGCCGCCGCCTATCAGCGCCCTTCCACTTTCGGACCAAGCGAGAGCCAACTGCCGGGGCGGTTAGCCCAGCCAAGCCCGTCAAGCACGTCCGCAAAAAACCTCTTCCCATGTTCTCCTCCTTTGCCATTTCCCAGGCACTAGCCTGGCGTGTAGGCCGGCGAGTCCTATCGACCGGCATGGGAATCTCTATCGAGTTGCGAGTCTCGATCGCCTCTCGCCAACGTCAGAAACGTGACTGTCCACTTGCGCATTAGGGGCGATAGCCCAACGACTGGCTGTGCGGCCATATGAATGAGCAGTTGCTGTGCCAGGAATCGCGAATCGTCAGTGCGTCTCCGCTGACTCCGATTCTCTTGCACGCCCGATTCCGGAATCTGCTGCCATTGGGGCCGTCGAGAGACGCCAAATTGTCATGCCTCTGTGACTTGATGAGCCAGCCGCGTTGGTAGGACTTGCGTGATACTTCACGCCTCGCGTTCGGTATCGGGAGGATCGACCAGGCGTTTCTCGGCACGCCGTTTGCAGAGTCATGGAGAGTGCAAGAGGATTATTACGTCCTGAATGTACGCAAGGATGCCCTGAGAAATGCGGCCGGTTTCGACGGCACTTGGCCCGACCGGTGATCGAATGCGATGAGAATCCTGCCTGGAGTATCTCACTGACGCGTCCCCAGGTAACGGATGAAACTCGTTGCGGATCAACCTTTATCATAGCTGGTCGCTGCAGAATAGGAAGGCAACTCGTTTGCCAAAGTATCCTGGAGAAGTGATGCCCCATGACTGCGATACAGCCCCACTCTTTAGACCCACAGACCATCGAACGCTTGCGTGATCTCGTCGCCGCAACCTACACCGGGCGCGACGACTTATACAGGGCGGCTGCCAATCTTGAAGACTCGGACCTCTCGGCGATTTGCCACAAGCTCGCGGACGAGTTGGCGGGCAACTCGGCCCATTTGTCGCAAATCCTGGCGATGCACGGCACGAAACCGCACGATGCCAAAAGCGTCACGGCTGTGCTGACCGAGGAGATCATGCGGTTTCTTCGCGAACACGAACATGACAAAGGGATTCTCTCGGCGGCGAACAAGGTCGAATGTGGCCTTCGGGAACGATACGACACCACGATTGCAGCCACAGAGAACGCTGAAACACAGGCACTCTTGAAGAAACAGCGGGAGGACGTGGAATTCGGCGAGAAAGTCCTCCGCCAGATTGCGAAGGCCGGAAGTGGCGATTCGCCCCCTTCGCCGAAATAGAATTGGCTACGGCCCCGTTTCGGAACCGGCTCCAAACCGCGACAACGCCTATGTGCATCCGGTCGTGCAACCGGTTCTCAGAGGTTTTGATCGGTGGCAAAAACATCCACGAATCCTGCGTGGCAGGTGGCACTAATTGTCCTGACCAGCACCGTGGTCGGGATCGTGGTGCTTGCCGTTCTCTACTGGGCGCAGGCCGTTTTCATCCCAATTGCGATGGCCGTGTTCTTCACCTTTCTGCTCGCGACGCCCGTTACGGCCCTTCAGCGACGCGGCGTCGGCCGAACTCCCTCGGTGCTTCTCGTCGTTCTTGCTGCCGCGATGGTGCTCGGGGGTGTCATCTGGGTCGTTGGAGCCCAGGCGAGGAGCTTGGTGAGCGAATCGCCACAGTACACAGAGAACATCAAAGGAAAGATCAAGTCGCTGCGGCAGATGGGGCACGGACCGGGCACGAAGCGACTGGAGGAGATGATCGAGGAAATCACCGGCGCGTGGGATTCGCCCGCGGGGAGCGTGAAGGACGGGGCCGCGGACAACGCTGTTCCTGCCCCCAAGAAACGGCCCGAAGTGGTGGTGCGGCCGGAAACACCCGCTTGGCTAACGAGTCTACCGGCTTTGCTGGGACGGTTGGCCGAGGCCCTTGGCGGTCTGGCAATGGCCTTGGTTCTGCTCGTATTCATGTTGCTCAAGCGAGAAGACTTGCGAAACCGCCTGATCCGGCTGATGGGACACGGCAGGATCACCGCGACAACCAAGGCCCTCGACGATGCCGGCCAACGGATCAGCCGATTTTTGCTGATGCAGTTGATCGTGAATGGGACGTTCGGGCTGACGGTGGCGCTGGGCCTGCTGGCGATCGGAGTCCCGTACGCCATCCTCTGGGGATTCCTTGGGTTCACGCTTCGCTACATCCCCTATATCGGCCCCTGGATCGCTGCGCTGCTGCCGATCCTCCTCAGCCTGGCCATGTTTGAAGGATGGATGCAGCCACTCCTAGTGATTGGGCTTTTCCTGGTAATCGAGTTGATTTCCAACAACGTGATCGAGCCCCGCCTCTACGGCCACAGCATCGGCGTCTCCACGGTGGCCCTGCTCATCGCCGCCGCCTTCTGGACTTTCCTGTGGGGGCCGGTCGGGCTCGTTCTGTCCAGCCCGTTGACCGTCTGTTTGGTGGTGCTGGGCAAATACGTCCCGCAGTTGAAGTTTTTCGACGTGCTCCTGGGCGACGAGCCTCCGTTGGACGCGCACGTCACCTTTTACCAGCGATTGTTGGCCCGCGATCAAGACGAGGCCGCGGAACTTGTCCTCACGCATATCAAGGCATCCTCACCAGAGCAGGTCTATGACGAGCTGCTGATCCCCGCCCTGAATTATGTCAAACGGGACCGCGAACGCGACGACTTGACGGAATCGGATGAGCAGTCGATCCTCCAGGCGCTGCGGGAGATCCTGGAAGACCTGGGCGAGCGGAGGGAAGTGGTGACTCAAGCGGAGGAAGTGATCCACGCGGAGGAGCGGGGCAACGCCTCCGCACCGACCCCGCTCTCCGTTCTGGCGTGTCCGGCCCGCGATCAGGCGGACCGGTTGGCGCTGGAGATGCTGCGCCAACTGCTCGACCCAGCCAAGTGGGTCGTGAGAATTGCCGCCGTTGAGACGATGACTGCTGACTTGGTGACGCAGGTGGCTGAGCAGACGCCGGCGCTGGTCTGCATCGGCGCCTTGCCGCCGGGAGGTCTGGCCCACACACGCTACCTGTGCAAGAAGTTGCGAGCCCGGTTCCCGAAGATCAAGATCGTCGTGGGCCGGTGGGGGCTCAGAGGCAACGCCGAGGAAAACCGGGAGCAGTTCCAAGACGCCGGGGCCGACCTAATGGCAACCACGATGCTGGAGACACGGAGCCAACTGGGCAGCCTCCGGCCCATCCTCGTACAGGAGAAGTCACGGAACGAAGGATCTGATGACCGAGCGGAGGAATTGCCGCCGACGGTGGAGAGGGAGGAAAGGGGCACAGACGCTCTCGCCCCCTTGGCGTTCGGCCGTGTCGATCAGCAGGCAATTCCCAGCGACGGGACGGATAATTGACTCGCGGCGAATGGCCACGTTCCCTAGGGAACTTCACCATCATAGCGACAGCACGAGTTGTTCAATAGGCGGCTGAGATGGTCCTGTTGCCATTCGGGTTATGTAAATTCGGGAAGGGAGGCCTAGAATGTAGATGCACCCGCTCTGAATAGCCCCCTTGCTCGGGTCTTTCCCCGCCATTGAGCCGCTTGGCTGCGGCACATACACCACGGGGGACACCCATGAGTTCTTCTTTTGGGCTCTACGGTAATTTCGTTCGAAAGGACGAAATCACGTTCCGCCTGCAAATGAGGACAAACCCTTCCAACAAAGCATTCGGGCTAGAGCGTCACCAATTGTTACAAGGAATGACGAAATGAGCAGTCACACCCTTCCAGAAACCAGCGTCTTGCCGGTCGATCCGTGGATCGCACCCTGGGTTGCGCTCACCGAGTACCGCAACCAGGTTGTCGACATCTGGCTTGCGGCCCTCAGCGATTGGCCATTCTTCCCTCATGCGTCCGGAAGCACGGCGGAGAGCGGCTCCCGCTTGCTGCCTGAGCCAAAGGAGGGCATGGACCAGACAAAGCCAATCGACCAAGCCAAGGAGGCTCAATCGGAGTCGACGGAGCCACCGCGTGAGATGCCCCAACAGGTACACGTGGAAAGCCAGCCGCATGCCGCCGGCAAACCAATCCGGAAGCGGACTAGCCGCCGGTCGACCGGAGACACAAAGGGCCCCGAGCGGACCGGGCGGGCATCGCCGGCCGTGATGGCAGGACTTCGACACCGCTCTTACTCGGTGAAGCTGGCAGCGGTCTCGGCAATGGCCACGAACAAGAAGCTCCGCACCGAAGAAGCGATTCCGTTGCTTCAGCGGATCGTGGACAATCAGACGATTCGGCGCCGCGACCCAGAGCTTCGGACCGCTGCCAAGGCAGTCTTGCAGCAGAGCCGACAGGAGACAAGCCGGCGGTCCGCGCAAGCGTCCTCGAAGCGATCACCGGCCAAGCCCAACTCGCGTCGGCGCAAGGCAACGGTGTAAAACGACCGTGTTGCCGCAAGGCCTGAGCGTCGGCCCGTTTCTGGCTTACTTGCCCCTCAGTCCGACCCCAGCATGTAAAGGGCTGCAGGCCCGATCTCCGAAAACCAAGACCAAACCATTGCCAGATGATGGAGGGTCTGCAGCAATCAGGAGACGAATGGGCAACAACTCTAGAAAGCGGGAGACGACGTAATTGCCCTCCGGAAACGGCCGAGCTATAACCGAACAGCCGACCGACGATCATGGCAAGCGACATAAGAACAGGGGTTGGGCACCGTTCTTCTGTTGAAGAATGGCATTCGCATGTTGGCCCGCTTGAAAGCGGGATACGTCAACCTCCCTTGGCTGCTCGCTTCGCTCTTCCCATGCTGCTGGCTGCCCAAACAAGCCTCTCCCGCGACAAACGGTGCCCGACACCTTGTCGTCCTTGAAACCTTGTCTTCCTCCTGCCGCGAGTTGCCGTGTTCACGGCCCCCGCCGAGCATTCGACGGAAGCCGTTGATTCTAGCGATCTTGAGCGGAGGGCACGAGATCCGAACTTGCAACCGCCTTGCCGGGGCAACGCATTTCCAGTCCTCGCACTTTTGCGAGTTGGCCTTTCGTTGCTCTTCACTTGGCCCTGAACGTCCTCCCCGCGGCAAGCGGGCTTGCCAGCCGGTTCAGCAGGGAGTCGAGCGAGACCATCGCGAAACGGGTAATCCTGTCGGACGTGGCGAACGGGAGGTAGAGATGTCCGTTGTGGATCATTGCGCCACAACTGTAAGCCACATTGGGCACGTAGCCGTCCCGTTCCCGCTCGGTTGGTGCGATGAGCGGCTCGTCGAGACAGCCGATCACCTTAAGTGGGTTGTCAAGGTCCAACAGCATCGCGCCTATGCAGTAGGTCCGCATCGGCCCGACGCCGTGGGTCAAAAGCAGCCAGCCTTCCGGCGTTTCCAAGGGGGAACCGCAGTTGCCAAGTTGCACGAATTCCCAGGGCGAGCGTGGCGTCTGGAGTAACTCGGCGGTTTCCCAGAAGTGAACGATGTCGGAAACCATGATGTAAAGATTCTCGCCGTCGATACGGGAACACATCACATAGTGTCCGCCGATCCGCCGCGGGAAGAGTGCCATGCCTTTGTTCTGTGCGCAGGCGCCGTTGATCGTATGCACGCCAACCCTGCGGAAGTCACGCGTCTCGATCAGTTGGGGGAGCACACGGTGACCGTCGTAGGCCGAGCAGGTGCCGTAGTAGGTCACGGAACCGTCGTCCTCCACAAAGCGAACCATACGCAAGTCTTCAATGCCGTGGCTTTCATTGCTGGTCTGGGGAAAAATGACGACCTCAGACGCCTCCGCTTCCCGGGGAAGCTCCAACTGATAGTTCGAGTGAGCCAGCCAGCGGATGTCCTGAAGCGATTTCTCCAACGGAAGCTGCTCGGATGCGGCCTCTTGGGCCTCGATGATCGCCTGTTCGAGTTGGGCCGAGGTGAAAGAGTCGGCGAGACGGTCCAGCACGAGATTCACTGTCCCGTCATGGGCGCCGATATCTTGGAGCTTGCGTCGAAACAAGGGCTTGTCGTATTGCTTGTCGGGAACAACGCGGATGGGCCTGGCGAGGCGCCCGCACGGGTCGATGTGGATCTGGTGATCGGAAGTGATGACGCCGGTGCGGAAGACGATCGACGACACGTGCCCCTCGCCCGTGGCCCGGAGACTCATAATGAACCGCACGGCGCCGGCGGGAAGGTCTCGCTGATTGTGATGCGGGACGATCGACGGGTTGAAAAGCGCCGCCGCCTCGATCGAATACTCGGCGGTCAAGTAGGACCCGATCAGGAGGCGGCGATTGTGCGAAAGGTCGTCGGAGATGCCGATCAGCGCCATGCCCGTACGGTAATTCTCCTCGAACACGGAGGCGATGTTGACGTGGCGGGTACGGAACTTCAGAACCACCTCGTCCAGCAATCGGTCCACCTGCCCACCACTCAGACCGCCGATACGTTCGACGATGTGGGCGATCCTCGCCTCCCCGCCGGGATCGAAGAACCGGGTAATGACGCGGCGAATATCACTGGTGAAGATCACCGGTAAACGCCGAACCTTCAAGGAGCCAGTGCCACCTTTGCGGTTTGTTGATCTCATCAAGTTAGTTTAGCCTATCGGTGCGCCGAGCGTCAGGCGTCGAGAGTCGCGTGGCAAGGCCGGGACGCCAAGTACTGGGCACGCGTGAAGATAGCTCAGCAGATCGGCGAGTTGAGCGGTGGCCATGGCCAGGCAAGTGTCCGCCCCTCCGTAATAGAGACGAATTGTGCCGGTGGCTTGGTCCAGAATCCAGCCGCAGGGGAACACCACGCCGTTGACGTCCCCCTGGCGCTCGTAGGGCATCTCGGGCGCGAAGATCCATTCGTCGCTGCGGCAAAGAACTCGACACGGATTTTCCAGATCGAGTAAGGCCAGTCCCAGGCGGTAGAGGCAGCCTCCTGCCGTCGCGCGCACGCCATGGTAAAGGATTAACCAACCCTCGGGCGTCTCCAGGGGAGGCGGTCCCAGGCCGATCTTATTGGCGTCCCACCAGGCGCCGTGTCGCGCGTGGAAGAGGACGTGATGACTGCCCCAATGAATCAGGTCCGGCGAGAAGGAGAGCCAGATGTGTGCCCCCGAACTCCCGGCGGAGACCGGGCGATGAATCATCGCGTAGCGGTTTCCGAACCGGCGGGGAAAGACGGCGGCGTCTTTGTCCTCGGGGGGCATGACCGGACCGAGCCGGTTGAACGAGGTGAAGTCGTTCGTCTCCGCCAAAGACACCAGCGGCCCGCTGGGCGAATAGGCCGTATAGGCGATGATCCACTGGCCGCGGTCCTCGATCCAAGTCACGCGGGGATCTTCCACTCCCCACGCTTCTTCCGGGTAGTTCGATGGATCGGGAACGAAACTGGGTTTGGCGTCGATCTGCCAGTTCGACACGCCGTCGCAGCTCCGGGCCACGGTCAGATGCGAATGACCGCGCCGATCCTCAACGCGAACGAGCAGGATCGTTTCATTGCCCACCTGGCACGCGCCGGCGTTGAACACCGTATGTGCCGGGTAGGGCCAGTCGCGCGCCGTGAGAATCGGGCTGGCGCCGTGGCGATGAAACAACTCCGGGTACCGATTGGGGGCAGTCGATCCGCGAAGCAGGTTGATTTCCATGAATAACCGTTTCCTTGGTTCCGTCAGACGTGTTCACTCGCTGGTAACCGCAGCCCTTGGGCTGTCGCCATACAATCGCAGGATTTCAGTGTGGCTCATTTCCGCCCACAAGTAGGCGAGCGTCGACTCGGCCCCCTGGTTGCGGTTCACGCCGGATGCCTGAAGGCCGTCATAGCAGGCGCCGGACCGGACATCCGCCAGCGGTTGTTTCAGGCTATTGCGGCCATGGAACCAGCCGTGGGCTCGGCGGAAGGTCGCCAGGTATTCCTCGGCGCCAAGCAGCTCCCACGCGGCCTGGGCGGTTTCGGCCATCGTGGCAGCTTCCACGGGCTGTTGATCGTACGACGCCTTTTCCTCCCCACGGGGATACCACCCCTCGTTCCCGACCGGCCAGAAGACTCCCTCGGCAGTCGTCTCAAGGTCGAGGAAGGCGAACGAGGCTTGTGCGATGTCGAGGAAGCCCTCCTTCGGCCAGCGTTTGGCGGCGATGAACAGTGCGTGCGGCAACACCGCGTTCGCATAGGTCATGCGCGACTCGAACCACTGCCAGTCGGGCCGCAGGGCGCGCTCGTAGCATTCGGCGAGTCGCCGCGCCGCCGACCAGGCCACGGCTTCCAGCGGTTCGAGGTCTTCGACCTCCACACTCCACAGATGCCCCCAGGCCAGAATCACATACGCTTGAGCGCGCAAGCTGCGCAGGTCGGCGAGCGTCGGCAGTACCGCGTCGATCAACTCTCGGGCCAAGGCGCGGTAGCCGCCCGGCAAGCGGCTGCCGAGCACTTCCGCGAGCGCGCGAACCGCTTGGCCCTGGCAATCACCGCAGCCTTCTGCATCCAGCCAACGGCGCTCGTAACTGAGAAAATTGTGGAATCCACGGCCGACGCCACGCGCGTATTCAAGGAAGCCCAGGTAGGTGGTCACCCGCTGCAACATCGGCTCTTCGGGGTGCTGATTCCAAAGACGAACGCACAGGCGCAGCGCCCGCGCGTTGTCGTCGGTCGTATAGCCGCTGTCGCGCCGCGGAATGCCGTAGATGGCATGCTGGATCAGCCCTGTCGAGTCGGTCAGGCGATCCAGATGGTTCAGCGCAATCGATTCAGCAATCTGCATTACCGCCCCCCTTGCACGAGTTGCACCGGCTCGCCGTCACCGCTCGGCGGCCCAGAAGGCCTGTGATACCGGGGGGCGATCGTCGTGTCACTGGCGGAAACAACCCGGGCGAAGAACTCCAAGTACCGCCGGCCGACATTCGGCCAGAACATGGGCTTTGCGTAGTGGTACGCTTTGCGTCGCGTCTCCATCTGGAATGGGACGTCCGTCAGGAAGCGGAGCGTCGCATCCGCCATGGCATCGCTTTGGCCAAAGGGCACGAGCAGACCACGCCCGTCGGCCAGGACTTCGTTGGCGTAGAGGTAGGGCGTGCTGACCACCGCTCCTCCCGCCGCCAAGGCATAGGCCAAGGTGCCGCTGGCAATCTGGTCCTTTCCTGGATAGGGGGTGACATACGCGTCGCAGGCCCGCAAGTGGGCCAGCAAGTCGTTCAGGTCGAGGTACTTGTTGACAAAACGCACATGCGCACCGATGTCCAGAGATTGGGCCATCTGGGCCAAGCCCTCCCGGTAAACCTCCCCTTCGTGTCGCTTGACCTGCGGGTGAGTGACGCCCACGATCAGGTAGATGGCCTCCGGACAGGCGGCAACGATCCGGGGCATCGCCTGGATCATGTATTCCAGCCCTTTGCCGCGATTGATGAGTCCGAAGGTGCAAATCACCCGGCGCCCCGCGAGCCCCAGCCGCGCCTTGTGCGCATCATCGCGATGGAAGGAGACCACCGGGACTCCATGGGGAATCACCTGCACATGCGACCCGGACACGCCGTAGACGCTCGCGAGAAGCCGCGCCGCAACTTTGGTCATGACTACGATGCCCTGGCTACGGGCCGCCAAGTTCTGGATCACGCGCCGTGGCAGCGGGTCCGGCTGAGTCAGGAGGGTGTGGAACGTGGTGACGATGGGTTTGCGGCAGGCACGCACAAAGTCCAACACGCGAACGCCCCACTCGCCGGGGTAGAGCCCAAACTCGTGCTGCAGGCTCACCACGTCGCACGGACCGTCGTTGGCCGCCTCCGCGGCGCGACGGTACGCCTCCGGGCGGCTGTTGTCGATGACGTGGACCACGCGAGGATCCTCGTAGCTGAGCGATGCCGTCTTCTGGATCGCCGCCAACGAGGACACCGGCTCGCCCGCCGCCAAGTCCACGGCGTCGGCCGAGTCCCTGGTAAAGGTCGCCAGTCCGCACTCTTCTGGCGGATAGGTCGATACAAAAAGGGGCCATACAGGATTCACTGGTCACCTCTTCTGGTTGTTGCAGATACCCCATTCGTCGAAAAGCCCGACTCGACGGACTCCGTTTTTCCGAGAGCAGGAGAGATGGCTTCCCGAATCCTTGCCACCATCTGTCCTCGGTCTTTGCGTAACTCGGCGGGGAGCGTCATGGTTGAACGAAAGCGTCGCCGTTCAAGATAGACACCCTCCTTGAGCTTGTGGGTTGAGCTTGTGGGTTCATGGGCCAAGTGGTTTTGGATGCGTCGGCTCTCCGGAGCCGCTGGCCGGAACGGGTGGTCGACATTGTCGCCAGTTCATCACCCCCAGAACGGTCGCCTCCTGAAACCGTGCCCCAGGAAAGAAAGCACGGCGAGGATCAGGAACACAACGAAAAGGATCTTGGCTCCTTCCCAGGAGAGGGCTGCCACGCCTGCGAATCCGAAGAAGGCAGCGATCAGGGCGATGACGAGGAACACGATAGCGAGCCGTAACATGATCAAGTTCTCCTTCAAAACGTCTCAAGAGCACCGCGTGGTTTCAGGCCGCTTGGCACCGTCCAGCGGCGATTGATCACAAACGGAGCGTTCCAACACACGACTGCCTCGAAGGGAGTCTCAGCGGCGGCGCTCGTATTGCCTGGCCTTGTCGGTCAGGCCGCCGGTTTCTTCCTTCACTTTGGCCGGAGTCCTTCCACCTTGTCTCTGGCCTTTTCCTCGTCCGCGTGGATCTGGTCTTTGTCCACCGTGATCGTAGCACTGGGCTTGTGGTCCGTGCCGTCTGTCGAAAGAGCAAACCACCCCCGGTAGAACCCCAAGCCAGCGATGCCGACCAGGAGCACAACGACTACAACCAATAGAGTTTTCATGACACGTCCTTCTACGATGAATGGTGAACGAAGCCCCTCAAGCTGCGGTTGGCGGTAATCAGCGTGTACTTCACGAAGGCGAACGCCTCGCCATGCATCGCCTCCAGCAGGATCCGTCGGGTTTGCGGACTCATTCTCGTTCTCCTCCCAACCGCTCAACAGTCGCAGTCCATGATCTCTTCATGCGCGTGCGTCCGCTGCGTTCCGGCCAATGAGGAAGTACAGCACCATGCCTACGATTGGCAGCAAGAGAATCATCGCAATCCAGAGCACCTTGCGCATGACCTCGGAACTCCCCAGCAGCACGCTGACGATGGCGAAAATGTCCAAGAGCAAAATGACCGTTCCAACCAGACTCAGTGTCGTTGGCAGCATTCCAATTCTCCGTTCAGAAAACGACCGAATGTAAAGAGTAGTTTCATGTCTCGTTTCACTGCAAAGCCCCCTCCACAACCGGTGGACCGCTATCCGGCTACACTTGCTTCTCGCTCGGCGGCAAGAGCGGCTCGATCAGCAGGCGGACCTGCTCTTGCGCTTCGGCCAACGTCGCAACGACATGCGTTGTGTCGCCACCACCGATGCCCCGCTTGGCGGCGTCTTCCAGCATGTGCGTGCTCACGGTCACTTGACCTTTTCCCACGAGGCGAATGAAACGATCGCGCAAGTCTTCTCGCCGGACCAGAAAGAACACCACGAGAACGACGACGATGCCGGCCGAGCCCACCCCCTCGATCAGTGTACCGAATGTTCCACCCAGGACTTGCAGGGGACTCACCGGCGAGGAAAGTACGCGAACCGAGTAGGGCCGCTCGTCAGTCCCTTGTGGCGCCTTGGCCTGTTCCGCTTGCGGGAGACTCTGGCCAATGTCCTCGGCGGTTCTGGTTACCTTGCTCAGCGCGGCGGTGAAGTAGTCATTCACTGAATGGAGCTTCGCTTGAAGGTTGTCTTGATACTCAGGCAGTTTGGGAGCGAGGTCGGTCATTTGAACCACTGCCGTCCTTGCCACGATGCCCAGCACCGCAAAGCCCAGGATTGTCGTAACCAATACAGCCGGGATACGGCCCGGCCTGCGCCGCTCGATCCAGTCGCACACCGGGCTGAGCAGGAAGCTCAGCAGCACGGCGAGCGTCAAGGGAACCAGCACACCCTTGGCCAGGTACAGGGCCGCAACCACCACGGTGGTCGCCCCCAGCATCCACGCTGATTTGACGAACTGGTCCAAGGGTGCCATGGGTTCATCTCCCGTCAGCGGCGTTTCCAAAAGCGACCGAGCAGCCAGCCGACGCCTGCCGCCATCAAGACGGACCTCAGCGGTCTTTGCCGGAGGAATTGCTCGCAGGCGCACGCGACGCCGTGGACCTGGTCTCGCCCCTGCTCACAGTATTCCGAGGCTTTCTCGCTCACTTGCCCGAGCTTCTCCTGGGCAGCGTTCCTGACGGTCGCGCCCATTTGCTGAAGGTCCTCAGTCGCTTCTTTCGCGTGTTTGCCCAGTCGATCACTTGTGGTAGACATGGATCTTCCTCATTGGTTAAGAAGCATGACATCGCCCGTCGTGGGACGACGAGCGACGACTGCCTATTTGTCTTTGCCCTTACCTTTGTGTTGGTCCTGGTTC
>JBDKTH010000605.1:0-9112 GCA_039680305.1 Thermoguttaceae bacterium
AGGAGCACGGGACATGCGCGCAGCCGCCAAGCATCGCTTGGATCGGGCCTGACGGCCGTACGCTGAAGCGCGAGGGCAATTTGTCGAGAGCGTCAATTGTCAAAGACCAAAACGGCTTGCCTTCTCGGGCTGCCAGGAATCAGCCTAACAGAACGGCTGGCCCAATTTCAACACGATCTGGCGCGGCGGGATGCGGAAGGACGAAGGGCCAATCCCAGAGCCGAGGACGATCGTATCGGCCACCCCGCGGTTCTCCTTGTGAACGGCATCGCTCCGGGTTTGGCACGAAAGCGATAAATCCCAGGGGGTTGGGGGACAGCGTCCCCCAACGTACCGTCAGGTACGCTTCTGTCGGATGAACCCTATTTGTGAAATTGGCCTGCACAGACTATCATAAAAAATCTTAACCCATCTGACCGTTAAGGATCCTCGGTTTATGGAAAACGAGTCGCAGAAGCCGGAACGCCCATCGGCGGAAAAGAAGAAATCTCCGCCGTTCGGTCCGTCTCTCGTTTGGTATATCGTTGCGGTAACCCTTGGGGTGCTTTTAGTCTTGGGACTCTTCCTGGGGGGGGCCGGCAGGACCAGGATCGGCTACCTGGAGTTTATCCGGCTGGTCGAGCAGGGGGCCCCGGAGAAGAACCCCAAGGCGGAAATCATCGTTCGCGATGAGTCGCGGACCAAGCCGGAGGTGATCAAGTACTCCAACCTGTCCAGACTCACGGTCGGACGGTTTGAGATCCAGGGGCAAGTGACCCGGGAGGTCTTGGAGCCGGTCAAGAAGGCGCCCGAGGAAAAGGTGACCTTCTATACGCCGCGCGGCGGTCTGGAAGCCGACGATAGCCTGCTGCTCAATCTGCTACGGGAGCACGGTTTCAGCAATGTGAACGGCGACTCGACCCCCGGCTTCTGGCGCGATTGGGGCTCGACGGTCGTGTTCCTGGCGATCATGATCCCGCTGTTCATCTTCATGGTGCGACGGCTCGGCGGGGCGGGCTCGGCCATGGCCTTTGGCCGGAGCCGCGGCCGGCTCTACGCTCAGGAAGACCTCGGCGTGACGTTCAAGGATATCGCCGGCATCGACGAAGCGGTCGAGGAGCTGCGCGAGGTCGTCGAGTTCCTCCAGACGCCGGAGAAGTATCGCTGTCTCGGCGGCCGGATCCCCAAAGGGGTCCTGCTGGTCGGTCCTCCGGGCACGGGCAAGACCCTCCTGGCCAAGGCGATCGCCGGCGAGGCCGGCGTGCCGTTCTTCAGCCTCTCCGGCTCCGATTTCGTGGAGATGTTCGTCGGCGTCGGCGCCGCGCGGGTCCGCGACATGTTCCAGCAGGCCCAGAGCCGGGCGCCGTGCATCGTGTTTATCGACGAACTCGACGCCCTGGGCAAGACGCGCGGCACGAGCGTGGTCGGCGGGCACGACGAACGCGAGCAGACGCTCAACGCCCTGCTGGTCGAGATGGACGGCTTCACCTCCAACAGCGGCGTGATCGTGATGGCGGCCACCAACCGGCCGGAAACCCTCGACCCGGCGCTGCTGCGCCCGGGCCGCTTCGACCGCCACGTGCTGGTCGATCGCCCCGACATCCACGGTCGGGAAGAGATCCTCAAGGTCCATGCGCAGAACGTGAAGCTCGACGAGTCGATCGACTTGAAGGCCGTGGCTGGGATCACCTCGGGCTTTGTCGGCGCCGACCTGGCCAACCTCGTCAACGAAGCGGCCCTTCTGGCAGCCCGCAAGGGCAAGAAGACGGTCACCATGGAGGAGTTCAACGAGGGGGTCGAACGCGTGACCGCCGGCTTGGAGAAGAAGCGGCGGGTGATGAGCGACGAGGAGAAGCAGCGCGTGGCCTACCACGAGTCGGCCCACGCCCTGGTGGCCTATAGCCTGCCGAACACCGATCCGGTGCACAAAGTCTCGATCATCCCCCGCGGCCTGGCCGCGCTGGGTTACACGATGCAGCGTCCCGAAGGCGACCGCTACCTGATGACCCAGAGCGAACTGGAGTCCCGGATCCAGGTGATGCTGGCCGGCACGATCGCCGAGGAGTTGATCTTTGAAGACGTCTCCACCGGGGCCCAGAACGACTTGGAACGGGCCACCGAGGTCGCCCGCAGCATGGTGATGGATTTCGGCATGAGCCGCCTGGGCCGGGTGAACTACCGGGAGAGCAACCGCTCGGTCTTCCTCGCCGGTGGGGAGCCGTCGCGCGAGAGCCACCACAGCGAGCAGACGGCCCGGGAAATCGATCAGGAAGTGAAGCGGATCATCGACGAGTCGCTCGTCAAAGCCCGGCAGATCCTGGAAACCCGCCAAAAAGCCCTGATCGCCCTGGCCGACCGGCTGATCGAAACCGAAACGGTCGACAACGACGAGTTGCGGCGAGTCGTCGAGACGAACTCCCCCAATCCGACGATTGTCCCGGGAACGGACGCCGTGGTGAAACGCCCCGCGATGCCTGTGCCGGAGTCTCCGGCGACCGAGATGGGCGACGTGCTTCCGTGAGTCTCATCGAGTCTCATCAGAGACCCGGACGCCCGGACCACCCTTAGCCGCGGCCGAGACTCCAGTTATAGGTCCGTTCCAAGGCCTGACGGACGATCCCGGTAATCTGGCGGCGGGTGATCGGTTTGGCCAGGATCGAGAAGGCCTGCGCACGCTGGGCCTGCTCGATGATCGTGTCGTCGAGCTGGGCCGACATGAGGATGCACGGCAAAAGGGCCTTCACCTGCTTGACCAGGCGGAGGGTCTCCAGCCCGGTGAGTTTGGGCATGTGCATGTCCAAGATCACCAAGTGCACCTTCTGGCTACAGACGATCTCAAGCGCTTCTTCGCCGTCGCCAGCGAGGAATGTCCGATAGCCTTCCGGCTCGAACACACTCTGGAGGGTTTCCCGGAATGCCGCGTCATCGTCAGTGATGAGCAATGCTGGGCACTCGATCGTCATCGCTTCCAAGCCTCACTTGCTAAAAACGGCACTTTCTTGAGTCTAGCAAGTTAGATACCACAACCGGAGCGTCCGTTCGGCTCGCTCGCCGACCTTCCTCGTAACTAACGCTCCTATAACATCTTACTGTAATCGGTCAAATTTGCGACAGCAAGCCCTGACACAAAGCGTCAGCTGGCAGAAGTCGCATAGCCTGTCAGTTTGGCAGCATTTTGCCTGCCCTCTCCGCAAAAAACGGCTGGCTCCAACAGGGGCTCAGCTCAGGCGGCGTCCTTGTCCGGCAACAGAGGGGCCCATATTATTCCTTGCTCCTCCTTCCAACGCTACGGCAAAACGCCTCACGGTCGACCAATTCCTCGGCTTTTTTGGAGAGGCCTCCCATGGACGTCTCGGGCGTGGGCTCGTTTTTTGGACGGCACGAATTCCTGATCCGACGCCTTCACTCGCTCACAGGTCTAGTCCCCGTCGGGGGGTATCTGGCCTTCCACCTCGCCACCAACGCCAGCATCCTCGATGGGCCGGAAACCTTCCAGGCCCGGGTCGATCAGATCAATGCGCTGGGACCGACGAGCCTGACAATCCTCGAGTGGACCTTCATTTTCATCCCGCTCTTGTTCCACTCCCTGATTGGAATGTTGATCGTTCTGCGAGGCAAACGGAATATCGTCAACTATCCGTACGAGGGCAACATCCGCTACACCTTGCAGCGGGTCACCGGGGTGATCGCCTTCGTGTTCATCTTCTGGCACGTCTTTCAGATGCACGGTTGGTTCCGCAACGACTGGTGGCACGAAACGGTCATTCGACCGCTGGGCGGCGGGACGTTCGATCCGTCGGCGGCCTCAATGACCACGGCGGCCGCGATCCAGTCCAGTTCGCTGATGATCGCCTTCTATGCCCTCGGCGTGCTGGCCTCGGTCTTCCATTTCGCCAACGGGCTCTGGAGCATGGGGATCACCTGGGGCGTGTGGACGAGCCCGAAAGCCCAGCGATGGGTCAAGCTTCCGGCGGCCGCGGTGGGAGTTCTGCTGTTGGTCGTCGGGTTTGGCGCATTGGTGGGATTTATCCGCTATCCGGTGGCCGCCTACGCGCCCTCGCAGCCGGCCGAGCACCGCTTGAAAGCTCCCGGTACGCTCGAAACGCCCGAGGCGGAGACGGTGATGTTCAGAGGCGGCCATGATCGCGTGGAGTCAAAAGAGCACGAAGGACCTGTCCAGAAATAACTTGGAGAATTGAGCCACCAATGAAGCAACTTCGGCGGATTCTCTCTTTCTAGTAGCTCAATTCTCCAAGTTATTTCTGAACAGGTCCGAACGACAGCAGCAATAAGGACCCCTACGATGCCAAGACAGCGGGTGGTGGTCGTGGGCGGCGGGCTGGCCGGCCTGTCCGCGGTGATGAAACTGGCCGAACTGGGCGTCGACGTCGACGTGATCAGCGTCACGCCGGTCCGCCGATCGCACAGCGTTTGTGCGCAGGGAGGGATCAACAGCGTCAACAACCTGACCCGGCAACGCGGCGATACCGAGTGGAAGCATTTTGACGACACGGTCTACGGCGGCGACTTTTTGGCCCATCAACCGCCGGTCAAGGAGATGACGGAATGGGCCCCGCGGATCGTCGATCTGATGGACCGCTTGGGCGTTACCTTCAACCGCACGCCCGAAGGGTTTCGCGACCAGCGCCGTTTCGGCGGCACGCTCTATCGCCGCACGGCTTTTGCCGGGGCGACCACCGGGCAGCAGTTGCTCTATGCGTTGGACGAGCAGGTCCGACGCTGGGAGGTCTACGGCCACGTGCGCAAGTTCGAGTTCTGGGACTACCTCGGGCCGATCCTCGACGATAACGGGATCTGCCGCGGTTGCGTGGCCCAGGACATGGTGACCATGGAGATCCGCGCCTTTCCGGCCGACGCCCTGATCATCGCCTCGGGCGGCCTGGGGTTGATCTACGGCCGCTCGACGATGTCGATGGCCTCCAACGGCAGCGCGGCCAGCCGCACCTATCAGGCCGGGGCCCTGTACGGCAATCCCGAGTTCATCCAGATCCACCCCACGGCGATCCCCGGGGCCGACAAGCTGCGCCTGATGAGCGAAAGCGCCCGCGGCGAAGGCGGGCGCGTCTGGGTCCCGCGCAAGCCCGGGGACCCTCGCCCGGCGAACCAGATCCCCGAGAGCGAAAGGTACTACTTCCTCGAAGAACGCTATCCGACCTACGGCAACCTCGTCCCTCGCGACATCGCCACGCGCGAGATCTTCAACATCTGCACCAAAGAGGGGCTGAGCGTCGAACGCGACCGGATGTGCGTCTATCTCGACGTGACCCAGTTGCCCCGCGACGAGCTGGAACGCAAGCTCTCCGGCATCCTGGAGATTTATGAAAAGTTCCAGGGGGTCGATCCGCGCGAGGTGCCGATGAAGATCTTCCCGGCCGTGCACTACTCGATGGGCGGGCTGTGGACCGACTATCAGGCCAGCGCTTCCGGCGGGCTGGAGATTGGTTCGCCCCGCAACCAGCAGACCAACCTCTCGGGTGTGTTCGCCATCGGCGAGTGCGAGTATCACTACCACGGCGCCAACCGGCTGGGGGCCAATTCGCTGGTGGCCTGCATCTTTGCCGGCTTGATCGTCGCCCCGGGCGCGGTCAACTATATCGATTCGCTTGACGGCCAGACCGCCGGACACCAACCCTCCAGCCTTTTCGAACGGTCCGTGGCCAAGCACCAGGCCGACTACAAGGCCCTCTTGAGCCGGCCGCGCGAGGGCGAGAATCCCTACCTCGTCCATCAGGAACTCGGGCGGGTCATGACCCGGGCCGTAACCGTGGTCCGGCACAATGAGGAGCTAGCCTGGGCGTATGACCAGGTCCAACAGTTGGAGGAGCGGGCCCGGCGTGCGGCGATCTCCGACACCAGCACCTGGACCAACCAGAACGTGGTCTTTACCCGGGCCCTGGTCGACATGTTCCCGATGGCCAAGGCGATCGTCAAGGGGGCCCAATTGCGGGACGAATGCCGGGGAGCCCACTACAAACCGGAGTTCGCCATGCCGGACCTCACCGCCACCGATCCGGAGCAGAAGCGGCTCCAGGCGGAAGCCTGGTGCGATCGCTTCGAGGAGAACAACCGCCGGTGGCTCAAGTCGACGATCGCCGCCTGCGGTCCCGGCGGCGATCCGGAGATCCATTACGAGGAGGTAGACACCTCGTTGCTCCCGCCGCGGCCGCGGCTGTATGGCCTCGTCGGCGGCGACATCATCGAACAGGTGTGGCGTGAACGTCAAATGGCGGCCGTGAAGTGAGAACCGCTCGCTGAAAGCACGATATCATGAGCGACGCAGCATTCCGTCCCAACGGACAAACCGACAGGAAACCGATCCGGACCTTCGACGTGGTCGTTCTGCGCCAGGACGGCCCCCAGCAGCAGAGCTACTGGGAGCGGCACACGGTCGAGTACGAAGCGAACATGAACTGCATCAGCGTGTTGCAGAAGATCGCCGCCCAGGCCCAGACGTCCGACGGCCAGCCGGTCGCGCCGGTGGCCTGGGACTGCAACTGCCTGGAAGAGGTTTGCGGGGCCTGCACGATGGTCATCAACGGCCGTGTGCAGCAGGCCTGCACGGCCCTGGTCGACCGGCTGCTGGAGGAGCGACCCGAGATCGAGCTGCGCCCGATGACCAAGTTCCCCGTCGTGCGCGACCTGGTGGTCGACCGCTCGCGGATGTTCGAGACGATGAAGAAGATCCGGTCCTGGATCCCCGTCGACAGCTACGACGACCTCGGCCCCGGGCCGCGCCAGTCGCAAGAGAACCAGCAATTGGCCTACGCCCTGAGCCGCTGCATGACCTGCGGCTGCTGCCTGGAGGCCTGCCCCCAGTACCTGAATATCGAGGTCGTGCGCCGCGAGGGCGAGACCGACGAAGAGTACCAGCGCCGGGAGAAGGAGGCCTTTGACCGGGAATTCATGGGACCGTTCGCGTTTGCCCTCATCGACCTGTTCAACACCAACCCCGTCGGCCAGATGAACTCCACGGAACGGCTCGAAGCATTGACCTCCGAAGGCGGCATCCAGGTCTGCGGCAACGCCCAGAACTGCGTCAAGGTCTGCCCCAAAGAAATCCCCATCACCACCTCGATCGCCCGGGCCGGCCGCGCTGCCACGTGGTTCACACTGAAGAAGTGGTTTGACCGCTAGTCTTCGCGGAACTGCGAGAGACTCGCTCCAAGCAGGCCGACGCGATAGCCGTTCTTTTTGAGCACCTTGGTCGCCCGGTTGTCGATGGCCAGTAGGGCAAGAAGCCCGATGCATGGCCACAGCGTTACGATCCCGAAGAGAATTCCGACGACCGGGTGGTACACTTTCAGCGAGAGCAGAACGACAAACACGAGCCCCACGATTCCGGTGGCGAACATCCCCAGCAGTAACAACGACCCTAACACTTCCGAAAGGAAGAAATGACCGAGCACGACGAGGATGTTGAGGAGGATGCAGACGATCACCCCCTTTTGATAGAGTGCCACGCTTCGCAGATCCTCTCGGCGTCCACTCCGCACGCCAACCACTTCCACATCGGCCAAGGGGGACTGGTAAGGATTCTCGCCCATCGCTAGTCTGCTCCTGTGAATGGATAACATTCGGCCAGGCATTTATCGTCCAAACCGATAACTGGCCCGCTCTTCTGGATGGCACAGTATCCCTACGCGAGCGATCCGCGTCAATAACAGCCGAAAGATCACTATGGCACAGAGATTGCATCACCTGAAAGCGATCAGCTTTCAGCTTTCAGCCAAGAGCATTGATCCCAGCTTTGGTCGCTGACTGCTGATAGCTGACCGCTTCCGGCAAGCCGCGTCACCCCTCGCATACAGCCCCGGTTCGAGGATTCCCCTATGCGACAAATCTGGACCGTCCTGAAAAAGACCGCCAGCGAGTTTTCCGAGGACGACTGTGCCAGCATGGCCGCGGCCTTGGCCTACTACACGGTCTTCTCGTTGGCGCCGCTCTTAGTGCTGATTGTGATGCTGGTCAGCCTGGTGTGGGATCCCACGCAGGTGCAAGGCCAGGTGCAGGGGCAGATGAACGAACTGTTCGGGCAGCAGGGGGCTCAGCAGGTCCAGACAATGATGAACAACGCCACCCAGAACCGCTCGGGGCTGGCCGCCGCGTTGGGGCTGATCGCCCTGTTGGTCGGGGCCACCGGGCTGTTCAGCCAGCTTCAGACGGCCATGAACCGTGCCTGGGAAGTTGCCCCTGATCCGCAACATAGCGGGGTCAAAGACTACCTCTTCAAACGGCTCCTCTCGTTCGGGATGATCCTGCTGGTCGCCCTGTTGCTCTTTGCCTCCCTGCTTCTGAGTGCAATTCTCTCGGCCTTTGGCCAATACATCGGCGCGTTGTTGCCGGGCGAGATTTCTCAGACGGCTTTACAGCTGTTCAATTTCGGCATCTCGTTCCTGGTGATCACGCTGTTGTTCGCCGCGATCTTCAAGTGGCTTCCCGATGCAAAAATCACCTGGAAAGACAGCTTCTTTGGCGCGGTCGTCACCGCCCTACTGTTTGTGGTCGGGAAAACCCTGATCGGGCTCTACTTGGCCAACTCGAACATGACCTCCGGCTACGGCGCGGCCGGATCGCTAGTGCTGGTCCTCGTTTGGATCTACTACTCGGCGATCATCCTGCTCCTGGGCGTCGAATTCACCCAAGTCTGGGCGCGACGCTACGGCAGGCAAATCCAGCCGAAACAGGGGGCGGTCCGCGTCGTGCGCCAGAAGGAACAGCGTCGAGCCGCGTAGGAGGTTGCCATGAAGAAAGTGTGGACGCTGCTGACCGACACCGCCAACGATTTCCTTACCCATGACTGCCAAAGCCTGGCCGCCGCGCTGGCCTACTACACGGTCTTCGCCCTGCCGCCGCTCCTGGTGCTGGTGATGACCATCGTGGGGCTCGTCTGGGATCCCCGCCAGGTCGAAGGACAAGTCGGGCAGCAGATGGCCGAGCTGGTCGGACAGCAGGGGGCGGGCCAGATCCAGACGATGGTCGGCGAGGCCCGGCATTTCGGCTCAGGCCTCGCGGCGACCCTCGGCGTGATGGTGCTGATTGTCGGGGCCACCGGGCTGTTCGCCCAACTTCAATGGTCGCTCAACCGCGTCTGGGAGGTCCAGCCGGATCCCGT
>JBDKTH010000800.1:0-4269 GCA_039680305.1 Thermoguttaceae bacterium
TTCAGGCCGGTCTGGCCGACCAGGGTGGGCAGGTGGGCGACGGGGCGCTCCTTGGCGCTGATCCGCGCCACCACCTCCGGGGTGATGGGCTCGATGTAGGTGCGATCGGCCATCTCCGGGTCGGTCATGATCGTGGCCGGGTTGGAGTTGACCAGGACCACCTCATACCCCTCTTCCCGCAACGCCTTGCAGGCCTGAGTCCCAGAATAATCGAATTCGCACGCCTGCCCGATGATGATCGGGCCAGAACCGATAAGAAGAATCTTGCGGATGTCGTTGCGACGTGGCACGAAAGGGGTTCCTCGTTCTCTTGGGGGGCAAACCCGCCAGCACCTGAAGGATCGAGTTCTGCCCGAAGCCGGGATTCGAGCTAAGTAAAATCCCATGAAGTTAACATGAGATGAGCTAATTCATCAAGGGCCGCCGCGGATTGCCTTTGCGTACCCCCACGAGGGTGTATTTTCTCGGGGCCGTAAGGTGCAAGATCCGAGCCGGGGCGTGCCGCCCCGGAAAGCGGGCCGACACGGCCCGGCTCGGATTTTCGGGGCGTGCCGCCCCGGCTCGGAGACGCGAATCGCCCCGCTCGGTAACCTTCGTTGACAAGTCGCCGTAAGGTAATTAGAGTAAATAAGTTGGCGCATTTGCTGCCTGGTCGACCTGTTCCTGGAGAAGTGGAGCGTATTGAGGCGGAAAAAGCCTGGGGAGGAGTGTTTCGTGAGTCGACGGATCGCCGTGTGGAGCAATTCACCGAGAGCATTAGTTTCGACCACCGCCTCTATGCCCACGACATCACCGGCTCGATCGCCCACGCCCAGATGCTGGCCGAGGTCGGCCTGATCAGCGCGGCAGAGTGCCAACAAATTGAGCAGACGCTCCATGAGATTGGCCAAGAGATTGAGCAGGGCCGCTTCCCGTTCAAGATCGAACTGGAAGACATCCACATGCACATTGAACGGGCACTGGTCGAGCGGACCGGCGACGTGGGGCGGAAACTCCACACGGCCCGCAGCCGCAACGATCAGGTCTCGACCGACATGCGGCTCTGGGTCCGCGACGCGATCGACCAGATCGATGCCCGGCTGGTGGAACTCCAGCGGGCGTTTGTTGGCCGTTGCGACGCCGATTTGGACGTGATCCTCCCCGGCTACACCCACATGCAGCGGGCCCAGCCGGTGCTAGCACCGCATTACTGGCTGGCCTACTGCGAGAAGTATGAGCGCGACCGCCAGCGTCTGGCCGACTGCCGCCGCCGGGTCAACACGCTTACCTTGGGCGCCGCGGCCTTGGCAGGCACGAGCCTGCCGATCGACCGCGACGAAGTGGCCCGACGCCTGGGCTTTGAGGCGGTGGCGGCCAACAGCCTGGACGCCTCCAGCGACCGCGACTTTTTGGCGGAGTTCGCCTTTGTGCTGGCCCTGATCGCCGAACATTTGAGCACTTGGGCCGAAGAGTGGATCCTTTGGTCCACGGCCGAGTTCAACTTCCTCAAGCTGCCGCAGGGCTTCTGCACCGGCTCGTCGATCATGCCCCAGAAGGTCAATCCGGACGTTTTGGAGCTGACCCGGGGCAAGACCGGCCGGGTGGTCGGCAATTTGCAGACGTTATTGGTCTTGATCAAAGGCCTGCCGCTGGCCTACAACCGCGACCTCCAGGAAGACAAGCCGCCGGTGTTCGACTCGTTCGATACGGTGAAGGCTTCGTTGGAATTGGCCGCGCCGCTGGTGGCCGGGGCCCAGTTGAACCGCCCGGCGATCGCCGAGCGGCTCGACCGCGGCTACCTCGACGCCACCACGCTGATGGAGTACCTGATCCGCCGCGGCATCCCGCAGCGGACCGCCCATGGGATCGTCGGCCGGCTGGTGCGGACGGCCATGGACCAGAGCGTGCGTTTGTCCGACCTGTCGCTGGACGAGTTCCGCCAGGCTCACGCGGACCTCGACCAGAGCGTCTACGAAGTCTTAGGGGCGGAAAAGGCCGTTCAGGCGATGTGCAGCTACGGCTCCACGGCCCCGGCCGAAGTGAAAAAGCAGATCGAACGCTGGAAACAGCGAGTCAGCGAGTAGCGCACCGGGTGACTTTTGGCAATCCACACGAGATGACTCATGCTCCTTCCCTGCAGATTCGGCGTCGGACTGTTTGTTGCCCTGGCCCTGGCGGCCGGTGACCACGCGGCGTGGGCCCAAAACCCGAAGCCGGGGTCGGGCGAGGCCAAACCGGCCGACGTCAAAATCACGATCGCGCCGCCAGAGGATCCCGGGGTGAAGGTGGTCCTGGAGGCCAAGCCCACCGCGCCGATCGATCTGGCCCGGTCGGCCAAGACGTTGGCCGATCTCCAGCGTCCCGATCTGGCCAAGCCGCTGTTGAAGAAACTCCTCGACGCCAAACTCGATCAAAAACAGTTGGCTGCGTTGGAAGAGCAATTGGGCTCGGCGCTATTCGTGTCGCTCGGCACCCGGGCGGATCTGGCGCCGGAAGGGAAACAGGTGGCCGATGCGGTGTTGGCGGCCACGCAGAGCGAGCTTATCGACCCGCAGCGACTCGCCGGACTAGTCCGGCAACTCCAAGCCCCGTCGGAAGAGGCCCGTTTTCGGGCTTTTGATGGCCTGCGCCGAGCCCGGACCGCGGCCGTGGGCCCGCTGGTGGCAGTGCTGGCAGATCCCAGCCGGGCCGTCGAGTACCCGACCGTGCGTGCCATGCTCGGCGAGTTGGGCTCTGACGCCGTGGAACCATTGCTCAGCGTCGTCCAGGCTCCTGATCCCAAACTCTTGAGCGAAGTGATCCCGCTCTTGGCCGAGTTGAACTTGCGTCAGGCGGTTCCCTTCCTGCTGGCCCCTTGCACATCCGAGCAGACTGCTCCCGAGGTTCGCAAGGCAGCGTCTGCGGCGCTAGCCAAGCTGGTCGGCCACACGCCCAGCAAGGACGAGGCGGCCCGACTGTTGACCGAACAGGCCAAGAACTACCTGGAACAGCGGCAGACGTTCAAGGCGGATGTGGACGGCCGCGTGGAGCTTTGGTCCTGGGACACGGCGGCCAAACAGCCGGCCGCTCAGCGTTACCCGCTGGCCGACGCCTCGCGGCTCTTGGCCGTCCGGTTTGCCCGGGAGGCGTACGCGGTCAAGCCGGACGATCTCGGGATCCGGCGGCTTTACCTGACCACGCTGTTGGAAAAGGCGGCCTACGATAACGGCCTGAGCAACCCCTTGTCGACCGAGGACGGCTCGCCCGCGGCGGTGGCTGCGGGGTTTGACGTGAAGGCGGTCGAAGACTTGCTCGCCTATGCCATGGAGACCGGCCATGCGCCGGCGGCCACCGCGGCGGTCCGAATCCTCGGCGCCAAGGGGACGGCCGACGGGCTGTTGTTGGAAGGGGCGCAGCCGTCGCCATTGGTCCGGACGCTTCGCCATCCCGACCGCCGCCTGCGGTTTGCCGCTCTGGAGGCGATCTTCAAGCTGAAGCCAGTCAGGCCGTTTGCCGGGTCGAGCTATGTCACCGACGCGTTGGGATATTTCATCGCCACGGGCGGCTCACGCCGGGCCTTGGTGGCCGACTTGGCCCGGGAAGACGCGCGCAAGACCGCGGGGCTGTTGATCAGCCTCGGTTACTATGTGGACACGGCGGTCAGTGCCCAGGAACTGGTGCGTCAGGCGATCGCCTCGCCCGACTACGAAGTGGTCCTGGTGGCGGCCTCGTTGGGTGAGCGGACGATCGAAACCACACTCCAGCAGTTGCGATTCGACAACCGTACGGGCTGGCTGCCCGTGGGCGTCGTTGCCCGGCAGGGCCAGGCGACACTGGCGGCCCACATTGTGAGGAATGATCGCTGGAGCATGTCGTTCCTCCGGCCGCACACCGAGGAGGACGCACGCTATCAGGTCGAGCAGTTGCTCGCCCGGTTGGGACCGCTGCACGTCCCCTTCGAGGAACGCCAGGCCCAGGCCGCGCAGGCGATCGTCTGGATCAGCGAGTTGAGCGGCCAGGAGAAGAGCGTGTTTGGCGTGCGTCGTCTCGAAGAACTCGTCCAGGCGGCCTATCGCGTCCCCACGCTGGCAACGCAAGCGGTCACGATCCTCGGCAACCTGAGCACCCCGAGGTGCCAGAAGATGCTGATCGATCAGGCCAGCCAGGTGGAGCAACCGCTGGAGGCCCGCAAGGCCGCGTTGGCGGCTTTTCAGCAGAGCGTTACCAAGCATGGGGTGCTTTTGACTTCCCAAGAGATCCTCATGCAGTATGATCGCTATAACCAGAGCGAGAAACTCGATCGCGATACTC
>JBDKTH010000215.1:0-3323 GCA_039680305.1 Thermoguttaceae bacterium
CTTGTCGCAGAATCAGGCACTCCGGCAACGCCTGCTGGAGTCTCTTGACGCCTTCCTCCGTCACCTGGGTGCCGGCGAGGTTCAGCGATCTGAGTTGGGCGAGCCCCTTGAGATGCTCGAGGCCGGCGTCGGTAATGCTCGTGTGTCGCAAGTCCAGGGATTGAAGGTGCGTCAGCCCTTGGAGGTGAACCAGGCCCGCATCGGTCAGGCTTTCAATGTGACTGAAATCGACCGAGACAACGGGCCTGCCCGGGAGCATCTCGGCCAAGGCGACCTTGCCATACAGGCGGTGGATTTCCGTTATCGCCTTGGCCTCGATCGGTTTCGGTTCGGTTTTGACATCGATCAAATCCACGTTGCGAAACCGGTACTCTCGCATCGACGGTCCCTGAGCCCATGTCGAGGAGTGGTTCGCCGAGGCAACCGCAAGACAGAGCAACTGGCAGATTGCCCATCGCATTGGCATATGATACCCCTTTTGTTGATGACATTGTTTCACGTTCCCGTCGACGCTGATCGCGAAACGGCTTTGCGACCGGGCTAGTTAATGCTTGTTCCTGACAGCGTGGTCTGAAGCCGGGCCCGTCCTTGATCGCTGACCCCATCGTCAAGATACAGCGTGTTGAGCGATTTCAGTGTTTCCAGATGAGGCAGATGCTGATCGGCCACATCGGTTCCTGACAGGTCGAGATGCTGCAAGCCTTCCAGAGAACAAATGCTCTGCAAACCCTCGTCCGTGAGGTGAATCCTCTTGGTCGATAGCGGAATGGCAACGTTGGCCCCGGGCGACACGGTCTGGAAGATGCGCGATCGCGGGTTGACCTTCACCACCGCGACGCTGGCGAAGAAATCGTCTCCGGTCAACCTCCGCAACCACATGGGCCCCGGCGGCTGGGTCTCACCACGCATCTGGTAGTCGTAGGCGGCCTGCCCGCCCAACTGGCGGATAGCGGCGATCGCCTTCCGCTGCTGGTGAAGACGCTGCGCCTGCCAGCTCAGAACGATGGCGACAAGAGCTGTCGCGACCGCCAAGGTCCGGAGGCTGAACTGAAACCACCGCCGTCGTGCTATCGCTGCAAGCATTGTCGCCTCCATACGCCGTATGGTCCGCCCACGGCAGTTTCGCTGCACACGATTTCCAAGAGAAGTGTTAAGCCGGAAGGGAAAAGCGCTCCGGCTCGAAACGTCGTTTGCCTCACTGAATTCTACCTATTCTGAGGTAGTTCGACAACACGAATCGCCCCGTACGGCCAGAGCAACGAAGCGGATTTCTCGCCAAGGCGCCAAGAGGGACTACAGGGCGGCGCCGTGCCTGCGAGGCCCGCCGTTCGTTCAAGCATCGGCAGTCGGCCGTTCAACGGAATGCAGCAGGAGGTATATGCCCCTTGCCCACACGTAGATGAACAGGAGCAACCCGCACCAGGGCAACACCGCCGCCCACCAGCCGCCAAACGCCAACCGCCCGAGCGATGCGACCATTTGTGCGATGAGGATCGCCCACAGAATTGTCCACACGATACGCGAACGTGGACAGAAGACGCCGGTGAATCGCTTCTTGTACAGGAGGATTCCCATCAACGGCAGGCTGAGGAGGCCGACCAAGGCGATGGATGTGTTCATGGGTTGCGGTTCCTATCACTTGTTACTTGCGAGTCGTCCGGACTGTTGGATGCCGATCCGCACGGCCTGTTGGTCTGTGCCTACGACGACGAAGGTGCCAAAGAACAGGCACAAGAATACGCCGACCAAGGCTTCACCAACGTCAAAGTGTTCAAAGGCGGAGTCCATGCCTGGCAGGAGGCCGGCTTCAGTCTGGTCGGCGCAGGACGTTGAAAAGGCCGCGCTGCGGTGCTCTGCGACCAGCAGTCAGCCCTGAACAGCCGAAAGCTGACTGCTGATCGCGAAGGGCGATCGTCTAGCGGATTTCCACTTCGTACCAGACCGTCTTGTACTGCGGGCCAAGCGTGAGCACGGTCTTGCTGCCCAGCGCCTCGCCGGGGACTGCCTCGCGGCGGTTGCCGGCCTCATCCAAGGGGTAGAGCTTGACGCGATCGGCCGCGACGGGCAAGGCGATCTGCACCGGCACGCCTTCGCACAGAAGCGGCGCGGTGCCCCAGCGGTCGTCGAGCGTCACGCGATTGCCTCCCAACTCGCGCAGCTTCGCGCCGGTGTTCTGCTGGAGGCCGGTCGCGGCGATCAGGATCCGGCCCGGGCGATCAAATCCCTTGCCATCGATCGCCACGAGTGAGACCGTGGCCCAGTCGAGCCGGGTCTCGCCGATCTTGAGGGCGACGTCGCCCAGCTTGAAGTCGCGGCCGTGCACAAAACCGGTGAAGAGCTTGCTCTGCGGCGTATCGACGGTGAAGTAGCCGGCGCCCGGCTCGCTGACGTTCCAGCGAAGCTCCCCGGTGTCGGAGACGAATTCCTTGGCGTCGGCCGCCAATTCCGGAAGGCTCATTTCCTGAGTGCCGCGCAGGTCCATCGCCGTGCCGTGCAAGAGCGAGAGCCGCGAATTGAGTCCGAACTTGTCCGCGGTGATCGTCCAGGCGCTAAGCGTCTCGTAGAGTCTCTGGCGTTCAGCCTCGCGTGACACGGGGACCGTGAGCGTCTTGCGTGCCGGGGCGACGTCGCCCCGCAGGAACATCGCCGCGCAGGCTGGCATGTGGACCAGGCGGCTTGTGTCTCCCTTGATGTCGAAGAAACTGGTGACGTGCTTCGGTTCGAAGTCGGTGTTGTGACAGTAGGCGAAGCTGAAGATCCCGTCCCACGCCTGGAACGCGCCGAACGCGGCGATCATCGGGAAACCTTCGGCCGCATACTGACTCGGGGCCGGATGGTTGTACTCGCTCACCGTGTAGGCCATTCCGGCCACGCGTCGAGTGGCCAGGCCGGCCAGCGTGCCGCCGGGGTTGTTCACCAGGGCCGTGTTGTTCACATACCAGTTGCGCGAGTCCCACGGCCGGCCGGGGAAGTGCGGATGGTTCCAGTAGGAGTGGGCGTCGATGAAATCCATCTCGGCCTGGACGTGGGCCGGGCTGTAGCTCAGCTGCGTGCCCGTGACCAGCGGCTGGACCTTGAGCTCCTCCTTCAAGAAGCGATGCATGCCCGTCCAGTAGTCCCGCTCTGTTTCCCAAAGGAAATCGGCAAAGTCCTTGCGTGCGGCCACGGTCAGGTTCATTGTCTTGCGGCAAAGCACCGGGACGCTGTCGTCCTCCAAACGCTGAGTTCGCTCCAGCCCGACAATCCCGCCGGGGCGCAGGGAGACGCCGGCCAGCTGGTAGGTGCCCAGTTCCATGCCGGTGAAGGTGACCCGTGCATTGGAA
>JBDKTH010000598.1:0-10203 GCA_039680305.1 Thermoguttaceae bacterium
ATGCCGTCCTTCTTGGCGCGGATTTCATGCTCCTCCATCGTGCGAGCGGCGGTGCCGCCGATGTGGAACGTCCGCATCGTGAGCTGCGTACCCGGCTCGCCGATGCTCTGGGCGGCGATGATGCCCACCGCCATCCCTTCTTCGACCAGCGAACCGGCCGAGAGGTCCATCCCGTAGCACAACGCACAGACGACCAACGACGCGTCGCAGGTCATCGGGCTGCGGACCTGGATCTTCTCCAGGCCGAGCTCCTCGATCTTGCGGCCGACCTCGGTGGTGATCAGATCGTTCTCGCGGACGATCACTTCGTCGGTGATCGGGTTGACGATGTTCGTCCGGCTGACGCGGCCGCGGATCGATTCGGCCAGGCTGACCTCGACCTTCTCGCCGCGGTAGATGACCCCCTTGGTGATCCCCTGGGTCGTGCCGCAGTCGTGCTGCGTGATCACGACGTTCTGGGCCACGTCGGCCAGCTTCCGGGTGAGGTAACCCGAGTCGGCCGTCTTGAGGGCCGTATCGGCCAGACCCTTACGGGCACCGTGCGTGGAGCTGAAGTACTCGAACACGGTCAGGCCTTCGCGGAAATTCGCCTTAATCGGCGTCTCGATAATCTTTCCAGACGGCTTGGCCATCAAACCACGCATCCCGGACAACTGCCGAATCTGCTCGACACCACCACGAGCACCGGAGTGGGCCATGAGGAAGATCGGGTTGACGTAGCCGGAGTAGCGGTAGTCGTTCTGCAACTCCTGCATCATTTCCTGGGTGATCTGCTCGCGAGCGTGCGTCCAGGCGTCGAGGACCTGGTTGTACCGCTCACCCTCGGTGATGATCCCGCGCTGGTAGAGCTTGTGGATCCGCATTACCGTCTTCTCGGCGCCGGCGATGATCTTCGCCTTGTTCGGCGGCGTGATCAGGTCGTCGGTGGCGAACGACAGACCGCTGTGGGTCGCCTGGCGGAAGCCGAGCTTGTTCATCTCGTCCAACAGGTCGATCGTCGCCCGGCGGCCGAGGATCTCGTAGCAGTCGGAGATCACCTTGGCCAACATCGACGACTTCATCGGCTCGTTGTAGAACGGCATCCCCTTGGGGAGCATGCTGTTGAACATCACGCGGCCGACGGTGGTCTCGATCAGCGAGCCCGGGGCGATTTCCGGCTGGTTCTTCACGCGCCGTCCCGGCGGCAGCTTGACCTTGATCAGCGAGTGCGTCTCCACGGCGCCGAGCGAGTAGGCCAGGTGCACTTCGTCGAACGAGGCGAAGGTCATGCCCTCGCCCTTCTGGCCGGTCAGCGACAGGGTGATGTAGTAGGAACCCATCACCACGTCCTGCGACGGGCTGATGATCGGCGCGCCGTTGGAGGGGCTGAAGATGTTGTTCGTGGCCATCAACAGCGTGTGGGCCTCGACCTGGGCCTCGATCGACAACGGCAGGTGCACGGCCATCTGGTCGCCGTCGAAGTCGGCGTTGAACCCTTTGCAGACCAGCGGGTGGAGCTTGATCGCGTTGCCTTCGACGAGCGTCGGCTCAAAGGCCTGGATGCCCATGCGGTGCAGCGTGGGGGCACGATTGAGCATCACGGGATGGTTGCGGATCACCTCTTCGAGGATGTCCCAGACCTCCTCGTCCTTGCGCTCCAGCATCTTCTTGGCGCTCTTGATCGTGTCGGCGTGGCCGAGCTCTTTCAAGCGGCGGATGATGAACGGCTGGAAGAGTTCCAGGGCGATCTTCTTCGGCAGGCCGCACTGGTGCAGCCGCAGGTAGGGGCCGACCACGATCACGCTTCGCGCGGAGTAGTCGACACGCTTGCCGAGGAGGTTTTCGCGGAACCGGCCCTGCTTTCCCTTGATCATGTCGGTCAGCGACTTCAAGGGACGGTTGCTGGAGCCGAGCACGGGACGCTTGCAGCGGTTGTTGTCGAACAGCGCGTCGACCGACTGCTGGAGCATCCGCTTCTCGTTCTTGATGATCACTTCCGGCGCGTTGAGGTCGACGAGCTTCTTGAGCCGGTTGTTCCGGTTGATGATCCGCCGGTAGAGGTCGTTGAGGTCGCTGGTGGCGAAGTTGCCCGAATCGAGAAGGACCAGCGGGCGGAGATCGGGCGGGATCACGGGGATCACGTCGAGCACCATCCACTCCGGCCGGTTGTCGCTGTCGCGGATCGACTCGACGAGCTTCAGCCGGTTGATCAACTCCTTCTTCTTCTGCTTGGAGTTGGTGTCCTTCAGCTCCTGGCGGAGTTGCTGGGAGAGCGACACCAGGTCGAGGTCCATCAGCAGCTTGCGCGCCGCCTCGGCACCCATGTCGGCCTTGAAGGCGTTGTCGCCGTACTCCTGGCGGGCCTTGCGGTACTCCTCTTCGGTCAGCAACTGCTGCTTCTTCAGCGGCGTGTCGCCGGGGTCGGTGACGACGTAATCCTGGAAGTAAATCACCTTTTCCAGGCTGGTGGTCTTCATGGCCAAGAGGGTGCCCAGCCGGCTGGGCATGGCCTTGAAGAACCAGATGTGGACGACCGGCGCGGCCAGCTCGATGTGGCCCATGCGCTTGCGGCGCACGCGGCTGTGGGTGATTTTCACCCCGCAGCGGTCGCAGATCATCCCCTTGTACTTCATGCCGCGATACTTGCCGCAGGCGCACTCCCAGTCCTTTTCTGGACCGAAGATCCGCTCGCAGAACAAGCCGTCCTTTTCCGGGCGGTAGGTGCGGTAGTTGATCGTTTCCGGCTTCTTGACTTCGCCGAACGACCAGCTGCGGATGTCGTGCGGCCGCGCCAGGCTGATCTTCACCGACGCGTAGTCGTTAATCCGATCGTAGGTATTTTCGCCGATACTCACTGCTGGCACTCCTTTTCCGGAAGGACCGAGGCGGGGAGGGACTCCGGAAGCGAATCCGTCGTGTACGGTTATTTATCAACAGGCGGTCCGCGGTACACCGTCCGCGGTCCGCAGATCTTCATGACATGGGCGACGCAGGAAGCGGTGTTTGCAAAGGGGAATCCCGGTGCAAATCCTCGGCGACAGGAGGCCGAGCGGGCACCCGGGATGGCCACCCGCCGGCACTGCCTACGGTCTACCGCGTACTGCGTACTTCTCGTTACACCCGTCCTTTTTCCAATTGCATGTTCAAGGCCAAGCCGCGGATCTCGTTGGTCAAGACGTCGAAGCTGGCCGGGGTGCCGGCTTCGAGCGTGTTCTCACCCTTGACCATCGATTCGTAGATCTTGGTCCGGCCTTCGACGTCGTCGCTCTTGACGGTGAGCAACTCCTGGAGGATATAGGCGGCGCCGTACGCTTCCAGGGCCCAGACTTCCATTTCCCCGAACCGCTGGCCACCGAAGCGGGCCTTGCCGCCCAGCGGTTGCTGGGTGATCAGGGAGTAGGGGCCGGTGGAGCGGGCATGCACCTTGTCGTCGACCAGGTGGTGGAGCTTGAGCATGTAGATGAACCCGACGGTCACCTCCTGCTCCAATCGCTCCCCCGTGCGCCCGTCAAACAGCGGCGTCTTGCCGTGCTTCGGCAGCCCGGCTTCCGCCAGGGCCCGGTTGATGTCCTCTTCGCTGGCGCCGTTGAACACCGGGGTAATCGCCTGGAAGCTCAACTTGGCACCGGCCCAACCGAGGTGCGTCTCGAGAATCTGACCGACATTCATACGGCTGGGCACGCCCAGCGGGTTCAGAATGATCTGGATCGGCGTCCCATCGGCCAAAAACGGCATGTCTTCCCGCGGGAGGATCTTCGAGATCACACCCTTGTTACCGTGACGGCCAGCCATCTTATCGCCCACGGAAATCACCCGCTTGGCGGCGATATACACTTTGACCATCTGCAACACGCCGCTGCGCAGCTCGTCGCCACGCTTCATCGAGTTCAACTTCCGATCGCGATCGTCGACCGCGTCTTCCACGGCCGGCCACAGCGCCTGGTAGACCTTCTCGGCGTCGGTCTTGCGCTGCGGGCTGCGGATGTCGAGCTTGTCGAGCCCGAACCGCTGCGCCTGCTCGGCCACGAAACGGTGCTCCTGGCCTTCGACCAACGGCGTGCCGTCTTCGTCGGTCAGCTTCTTCTTGAGGACGTCCTCGAGCTGCTCGACCAACGCGCCGAAGGCCTTGGCGATCTTCTCGTTGCCTTCGGTTTCCAGCCGCTTCAGTTCCTCCTCGAACTGCTTGCGTTCCTCTTCCGAGAGGCTCATGCGGCGGGAGAACTTCTGGGTGTGGATCACGATCCCCTCAATGCCCGAGGGGACTTCCAGCGAGTCGTTCTTCACGTCTTCGCCGGCCCGGCCGAAGATCGCGTGCAACAGCTTCTCTTCGGGGGTCAGCTCGGTCTTCGACTTCGGCGAGACCTTGCCGACGAGGACGTCGCCGGGCCGCACGTAGGTGCCGACCCGCACGATGCCGTTCTCGTCGAGGTTCCGCAGGGCCTTCTCGCTGACATTGGGGATGTCGCGGGTGAACTCTTCGCGGCCCAGCTTGGTCTCGCGGATCTCCGCATCGAACTCTTCGATGTGGATCGAGGTGTACGTGTCGTTCTGCACCAGCTCTTCGCTGATGATGATCGCGTCCTCGAAGTTGAACCCGTCCCAGGCCATGAACGCCACCAGGACGTTGCGCCCCAAGGCCAGTTGGCCGTGGTAGGTGGCGGCCCCGTCGGCGATCACGTCGCCGGCCTCCACCTTCTGGCCGAGTTGAACGATCGGCTTCTGGTTCTGGCAGGTCCGCTCATTGAGCCCAACGAACTTGCGAAGCCGGTAGACGTCGGTGCCGACCTCGATCCGTTTCGCGTCGACGTGAGTCACGGTGCCGCTGCGGCGGGCGCGGATCAGCATGCTCGAGTTGATGGCCGTCTCGCGCTCCAGACCGGTGGCCACGACCGGCGGCTCGCTGATCAACAGCGGCACGGCCTGCCGTTGCATGTTGGAACCCATCAGCGCGCGGTTGGCGTCGTCGTGTTCCAGGAAGGGGATCAACCCGGCGGAGACGCCCACCATCTGGCTGGCGGCGACGTCCATGTACTCGACCTTGTCGGGCGTGACGATCACAAAGTCGCCAAGGTGCCGGGCGATCACCGTCTCGCCCACCAGCTTATCGTCCTGCACCGGGGCGTCGGCCGGGGCCAGGTAGACCTCGTGCTCCTCGTCGGCTCGGAGCCAACGGATCTCGTCGGTCAACTTGCCCTTCTTGATCACCTGATAGGGCGTCACGAGAAACCCATATTCGTCGACGCCGGCGTAAATCGCCAAGCTGGAAATCAGACCGATGTTCGTACCTTCAGGGGTTTCGATCGGGCAGATCCGGCCGTAGTGGGAGATGTGCACGTCGCGGACTTCGAACCCGGCCCGCTTGCGATTCAAACCGCCGGGACCCAAGGCCGACAAACGCCGCTCGTGCGTCAGCATCGACAGCGGGTTCGTCTGGTCGACGACCTGCGACAGCTCGCCACGGCCGAAGAAGTACTCGATCGCCGCCGAGATGCTCTTCGGGTTGACGAGGCTCCGGGGCGTCATGTCCTCGATGTCCTTGAGGCTCATTCGTTCCTGGACCGTGCGGCGGAGCTTCAGGAACCCCTTGCGCATCTCGTCGGAGGCCAACTCGTCGATCGTCCGCAGACGCCGGTTGCCGAGGTGGTCGATGTCGTCGATTTCCACCGAGGGATGATCCTGCCGGAGCAGGTAGAGATACCGCATCGCGGCGATCAGGTCTTCCGGCCGCAAGGTCATCTCATCTTCGGGAACCTCAAGCTTCAGCTTGCGATTCATCCGGAAGCGACCGACCCGGCCCAACCGGTAGCGGTTCGTGTCGTAGAACTTCTCGAAGAACAGGGCCTTGGCCTTCTCCAACTGCGGCGGGTTGCCGGGACGCAGACGCTGATAGATCCGCAGCAACGCCTCTTCGTGGCTGGCGGTCGGATCGTCCGTCAGGGCGTTCAACAGCAACCGGTTCTTCTGGTCCGGCATGACCTCGATCTCTTTCAAGCCCGAGGTGCAGATCTGTTCGGCGGTGTTCTTGGTGATTTTCTGGGCGCACTCGACGAGGATCTCGCCGGCCCGGGGGGAATCGGCCGGATAGACCACATCGCCGACGGCCAACTTGCCCTCGATCTTCGCCACGCTTCGGCCGTCGACGATCGTCTCGACCGAGGTCGCGTAAAAGGCACGCAAGATCGAGGCGTTGTCGCTGTACTTCTCGTCCATAGCGCGCAAGAGGGTCATGGCCGAGAACTTGCCGCTCTGGTCGATGCGGACCGAGAGACTTTCCTTGCGAGTCACGTTCAACTCAATCCAGCTGCCGCGTTCCGGAATAATCCGGCAACTGTGCAAACGGCGTTCCGCCGCTTCGGTCTCGGCGACGAAATCGACGCCGGGGCTGCGGTGCAACTGGCTGACCACCACACGCTCGGCCCCGTTGATGATGAATTCCCCACCACCGAGCATAATGGGGATATCCCCGAGGTAGACCTCCTCCTCGATCGGTTGCTCCTTGGTAAGGCGCAGCCAAACCTTGAACGGCCGCCCGTACGTCAAGCGCAACTGGCGGCATTCGTCGGGCTCATAGCGCGGCTTGCCGAGTTCGTAGCGGATGTACTCCAAGCGCAACGACTTATCGTAGCTTTCGATCGGGAAGATCTCGCGGAGTACGCCTTCCAGACCTTGGTCGAGGCGTTTTTGCCACGGAGCCTCGTACTGGAGGAAATTGGCGTAGCTGCGGGTCTGAAGGACGGTCAGATCGGGTATCGAATGAGGGGCTCGGAGGCTACCAAAGTGACGGATTTCCTTGGGTTGGAGTCGTCGCTGGGCGGTGGTGGCCATAAAGGGATGCCCTCCTAGGGTGGCAAGTAAAAGCAAAGAATCGGCTTTGGCCGCGGGCGCCGCCAATGCGCAGGCCCTCACGCGGCCAAAACCGTTTCGAAAGTGCGGGGCGTAACTTTGGTCTTTGCACGCACACGGACCCCGGTCCCCTTGGACCGTGCGCACGGATGGAAAAGCAATGCGTCAACGAACGCTACTTGATCGACACGGTGGCGCCGGCCTCTTCCAATTCCTTCTTGAACTTCTCGGCGTCTTCCTTGGAAATGCCGGTCTTGACCTTGGCGGGCAGGGCCTCGACCAGGTCCTTGGCCTCCTTGAGGCCCAGGCCGGTGGCGGCGCGCACGACCTTGATCACGCCGATCTTCTTGTCGCCGTATCCCTCGACGACCACGTCGAACTCGGTCTTCTCGGCAGCCGCGGGAGCGGCCGGGCCAGCGGCCGGACCAGCCATCATCACGGCGCCGCCGGCGGCGGCCTTGATGCCGTGGACCTCTTCGAGGTAGTCGCTGAGCTCTTTGGCCTGCTTCAGCGTGAGGGATGCAATCTTGTCGCCCATCTCTTTGGTTTCCGCGGAGAATTCGCGGGAAGCTACGTCGGTCGCCATCTCGGTCTTTGTCCTTTCTCGTGGAACGAAAACGTTTGGGTCTCTTGAGTTGGTCTGCGGGTCCAAGGGCCGCAAGCGTCCCCACGGCCCGAGTAACCACGCGAGTTATGCGCTTAAGCCGCCGGCGTATCCTCGGCCGGCTGAGCCGCTGCTTCTTCTTCTTCGCCTTCGCCCTTCTGGGCGACCTGGCTGGCCAGGGCACCGCCCGGGCCGACAATCTGCGAGGCCAACTGGGCTCCCGGTCCCAGGATCTGGCCGACCAGCAACGAGAGCTGCTCGGCCCGGTTGGGCCACTTGCTGACGGCCTCGACCTGCTCGGCGCTGAGCCGGTCGCCATCCATCACACCGCCACGCGCGGAAAACGCCGCGAGTTTGTCGTCCTTGGCGAGGCGAACCACTTCTTTGGCGAGGCTGATGATGTCCTCACCGCCCCAGCAGATCGCGCTGGTCCCGGCGAGGCCCTCGAACATCGGCGCCAACGGCGTCCCCGCCGCGGCCCGCGCCGCGAGGCTGTTCTTGACCACCAGAACCTCGATGTTCTTTCCCCGCAGCTCCTTGCGGAGGCGGCTGGTGGCGTTCGCGTCGAGCCCCACCAGATTGACCAACAGCGCGTCGCCCACGTTTTGCAGGCGGTTACGCAGATGGTCGGTAACCAGATTCTTGACGTACTTGCTCATGTTCGCTCACTCTAGGCCACTACGCGGACGCCCGGGCTCATCGTGGCGCTGATCGAGACGCCCTTGATGTACTGCCCGCGCACGGTCCCCGGCTTGAGGGTGTTGATGAAGTTGAGGAAAGCGCGAATGTTCTCGACGAGCTTCGGCGCGTCGAAGCTCAGCTTGCCGACGGCGGCGTGCACGTTGCCGCCGGAATCGTTGCGGAACTCGACCTTACCGGCCTTGTACTCGCGGACCGTCTTGGCGATGTCGGGCGTCACCGTCCCGGCACGGGGCGACGGCATCAAGCCGCGCGGGCCGAGGACCTTGCCCAACGGGCCGACGATCCCCATCATGTCCGGGGCCGCAATGCAGACGTCGAAGTCGGTCCAGCCGCCCTTGATCTTCTCGGCCAGCTCCGGCCCGCCAACCTCGTCGGCGCCGGCCTGCGTGGCCTCGTCGAGCTTGTCACCCTTGGCAAAGACCACCACGCGGAGCGACTTGCCGATGCCGTGGGGCAGAACGATCGAGCCACGCACGAGCTGGTCGGCCTGCTTCGGATCGATCCCGAGGCGGATCGCAACTTCCACGCTCTGGTCGAACTTGAGGGTGTTGAAGGTCTTCAACAGGGCCACCGCCTCGTCCAGGGGAAGCGGGGCCGAGCCCGGAACCTTGGTGGTCTGGGCCTTCATACGCTTGGATAATGTAACCATAGTTGTTCTCGGTCGCCGAAATCAGGGAGCCGCAACCGGCGGTCGCGGCCGTCTGTCTGTGTTAGTCCACCACGTCCAGGCCCATGCTGCGGGCGGCGCCCTCGACGAGGTGCCGGGCCTGTTCCTGGTCGCGGGCATTCAAGTCGGTCCCTTTGCGCTTGACGATCTCGTCGACCTGCGCCCGGGTCACCTTGCCGACCTTCTCCCTCGGCGTGTTGCCGGAGCCCTTGGCGATCCCGGCCGCCTGCTTGAGCAGGTCGGCGGTCACCGGGCTCTTGGTCTCCAACTCGAACGAGCGGTCGTTGTAGACCTTGACCACCACGGGAACCCGCATCCCCTGGTGTTCCCGGGTCCGTTCGTTAAACTGCTGCACGAACTGCCCGAGGTTGATGCCGAACTTACCCAGCGAGGTGCCTACCGGGGGAGCCGGTGTCGCCTGTCCGCCAGGAACCTGAAACTTCACCGTTCCAACAAGCTGCTTGGCCATGGACGTCTCTACCTAACGCGGCCCGCGGCCGCCTCTGCGTGCTAGATGCCTTCGATCTGCCAGTATTCCAACTCGACGGGCGTGCTCCGCCCGAAGATGTTGATCATCACGGTGACGCGACCATTGGTCTCGTCGATAGTCTCGACCTCGCCCTCGAAGTTCTCGAAGGTCCCGTCGTTGATCTTCACGCGGTCGCCGGGGCTGAAGGCGATCTTCAACTTCGGCGCCGCATCCGTCTTCTCCTCGGCCTTGGCGACGATCCGGCTGACCTCGTGGGGCAACATCGGTGTGGGAAGGCCGGCCGCACCGGTGAAGTCGCCGATTCCCGGCGTCTCACGAACCAGGAACCACGTGTCGTCGTTGATCTCCATGTGGACGACAAGGTAGCCGGGGTAGAGCTTCCGCTTCGTAACCCGCTTCTTGCCGCCCTTGAACTCGGTGACCTTCTCGGTCGGGACGATCACGTCGGCGAAATAGTATTCCAACCCAGCGATCGCCACGCGCCGCAAAAGCCCTTCGCGAATCGACTCCTCGCGGTTGCTTTGCACCTTGAGGATGTACCAATCCATCTTGTCGGACTTGGGCTCGGCGGGCTCCTCTTTGGCCGGCGCCCCCGCGGTCGGCTTGGGTGCGCCTTTCGCGACGGGCGTCACCGCTGGGGCCGGCGTCGGTTCGACGCTGCCGGCCGTATCCAAGTGTTCGGGATCGGCGGCCGCCGTGTCGGGGGCGAGGTCGCCGGCGACGGGGACCCCAGCGGGGACCTCCGCGGCGGCCTTTTCCGCGGCAAGCTCCTTGCCTTCGGCGTCGGCCACAGGGCGCTCGCACCCAGGACCCGCGGCAAGATCGCCGGAGGGAATCTCGTCGCGCGTCGCGTCGTTCGGATTGTTCGGCTCGTCAAACACGCCCGTTGTCCTCGTGTATTAGTAGGTCCTCAACCGC